>NZ_JBEYBQ010000027.1:0-59785 GCF_040632295.1 Isoptericola sp. NPDC019482 | reverse complement strand
TCCTGTTTCTTCAGTTCAGATGTGTGCGCTACCTCTCGGCCGCGGCGTCGGGCTCCGCCACCGGACCCGCCCCCTCCGCTCACCGCGCGGGGCGGCCCCCCCCCCCGGCCCCCCCCCACCGCTCACCCCTCGCGCGTCCCCCCTCGCACGTCCCTGGACGAAGGAGTCTGCGATGACGTCCACCGCCACGCCGGCCACGGCCGGCACCCGCGCCCCGGCGCCGGACCACGCCCCCGCGCCGCCGCGGCGCGGCGGGAGCTCGCGGCTCCACCGCACCGAGAAGAGGTGGGCGCTCCTCTTCGTGGCCGCGCCCGTGCTCGGCTACCTGCTCTTCATCCTCTACCCCACCGGCTTCGCGCTGTACGCGTCGCTGACGCGGTGGAACGGCCTGGGGCCGATGCAGTTCATCGGGATCGACAACTACGTCGCCCTGATGGGTGACGAGCGGTTCCGCCAGACCCTGTTCAACACGTTCTTCTACATGATCGGCATCCCGATCGGCCTCGCGCTCTCGCTCGCGCTCGCCGTCATGATGAACCGCCGGATCATCGGCCGCACGGCCTTCCGCACCATCTACTACGTCCCCGTGATCTCGTCCATCGCCGCGGTCGCGATCCTCTGGCAGTGGGCGTACAACGGCGACTTCGGCCTGGTGAACCAGTTCCTCGAGCTCTTCGGCATCGAGGGGCCGAACTGGCTGGCGGACCCGGTCTGGGCCAAGCCCGCGATCATCATGATGGCGGTCTGGAAGGGGCTCGGGTACTCGATGCTCCTGTACCTGGCGGCGATCCAGTCCGTGCCGCGGTCGCTGTACGAGGCCGCCGAGCTCGACGGCGCGGGCGGCTGGCAGAAGTTCCGCTCCATCACGCTGCCGATGGTGCAGCCCGTGACGTTCTTCCTCGTGGTCACCCAGGTGATCGGCGGCGCCATGATCTTCATCGAGATCCAGATCATGACCCCCACCGGCGGGCCGGAGTACTCCACGGCGTCCGTCGTCTACCACATCTGGCTGCAGGCGTTCCGGTACCAGCAGATGGGCTACGCCACCGCGATGTCCGTGGTGCTGGGGCTCCTCATCCTCGTCATCACGCTCATCCAGTTCCGCCTGAACCGGCGCAACGCCGGCTTCGTCATCGACTGAGGCCAGGGAGACACCATGACCACCACGACGGCCGGCACGGCTCCCGTCACGCCCGGCGCCCGCCTGGGCCGCACCACCCGCTCACGCCTCACCGACACGATCGTGTGGATCGTCCTGGCGGCGGGCGCGATCTTCATGATCGCCCCGCTCGTGTGGATGCTCTCCACGTCCCTGAAGACCAAGAACGAGGTCTTCGCGCTGCCCCCGGTGTGGATCCCGGAGGTGCCCCAGTGGGACACCTACGTCCGCATGTGGACCGACTCGTACGTGCTCGACGGCATCCGGAACTCGCTCGTGGTGTCGCTGAGCGTCACCGTGATCGGGACGTTCACCTGCGCGCTGGCGGCCTTCGCCCTCGCGAAGATGCGGATGCCGTTCAAGAACGCGATCTTCATCGGCCTGCTCACCGGCATCATGATCCCGTTCCCGACGATCATGATCCCGCAGTTCGTCATGTTCTCGAAGATCGGCTGGGTGGACACCCTGTGGCCGCTCATCGTCCCGGCGATCTTCGGCAACATCGTGATGATCTTCTTCCTGCGCCAGTACCTGTCGAGCGTGCCCGACTCGCTCGTCGAGGCGGCGAAGATCGACGGCGCCTCCTACTGGCAGATCTTCTGGCGCATGATCATGCCCATCATCCGCCCGGCCGTCGCCGCCCAGTTCATCCTCTGGTTCATGGCGGTCTGGAACGACTACCTGGCGCCGATCCTCTACCTGAACACGCCGGAGCGGCAGACGCTGCAGGTGGTCATCGCCAACATGAACGTCCAGTACGCGACCCAGCGCGACTACCCGCTGATCATGGCCGCGTCCGTCGTCGCCGTGCTGCCCATCCTCGTCGTCTTCCTCGTCTTCCAGCGGCAGATCATCGAGTCCGTCGCCCTCACCGGGACGAAGGGCTGACGATGACGGACATCACGACGGACATCACGACAGACACGGCGACCCCCACCGCGACCACTACCTCCCTCGACACGTCGGCCTGGGGCGGGCGCCACGTGCACGACCCCACCGCCGTCCGCGACGACGACGGCGTCTACTGGCTCTTCTCCACCGACGCCCGCTCCGACGGCCCCGTCCGCGGCGGCGTCCAGGTGCGCCGCTCCGCCGACCTGGTGACGTGGGACTTCCACGGCTGGGCGCTGCCCGGCGTGCCCGCCCCCGCGGCCGACTGGTCCGGTGCGGAGGGGCTCTGGGCCCCCGAGGTCGTCCAGGTGGCGACCGCCGGTGGACCCGTGTGGCGGATGTACTACTCGGCGTCCACGTTCGGTTCCCGACGCTCCGCCATCGGGCTCGCGGAGGCGCCGCACCCGGCCGGCCCGTGGACCGACCGCGGGATCGTCGTGGCGAGCGAGCACGTGGAGCCGCCCGCCGGCCTCGGGCACCCGAACGCCATCGACGCCAACGTCGTGACGGAGCCGGACGGCTCGCAGTGGCTCGTGTACGGGTCGTTCTTCAGCGGTATCCACGTGCTCCCGCTCGACGCCGCCACGGGGCTCGTGGCCGACGGGTTCGCGCCCGCCGCCGGCGAGCTGCACGCCGCGCCGGGCCGCCTCCTGGCGCGCCGGGCCCGGGCCGCCGACGGCGCGGTCGAGGGCGCGTTCGTGCTCCCCCGCCCCGGCGGCGGCTGGGCGCTGCTCGTCTCGTACGACTCGCTCGGCGGGAGCTACCACCTGCGTGTCAGCGCCGGCGACGCCGTCGCCGGACCGTACCGCGACCGCCGCGGGCTGCTCCTGACCGACGTGGACGCCGACCCGTGGTCGGTGGGCGTGCCCGTGCTCTCCGGGCACCGGCTCGCCGACGGGCCGGGGGTCCTCGCCCCCGGCCACGCGTCGGTGCTCAGCGAGCGGGTCCCGGCCGCGGTGCCCGAGGCGGGCACGCACGCGCGCCAGCTGCTGGTGCACCACGTGCGCGACGCCGACGCCCCCACCGAGCACCGGCTCCAGCTGCGCCGCCTGGTGTGGACGCACGACGCCTGGCCGCTCGTCGCGCCGCAGCCGTGGGCCGGCCCCGGGCGCGAGGTGGACGACGTCTCCCGCTGGCCGGCCGACCCGGCCGTCCTCGACGGCCTGTGGGAGCAGCTCACCCCGGGCACCGACCCGACGCGCGTGCAGGACGGCGTCGTCGGCCCGCTCGAGGCCCGCACCGCGGTGCGCGCCCTGGGGGGCGGACGCTTCGCGTGGACCGCCCCCGACGGCGCGGCGGTGTCCGCCGTGGTGCACCCGGCGTGGGACGCCGTGCGCGACCGCGCCACCCTGTGCCTCGAGTCGCTCGACGACGCGGGCCGGGTCACGCTCGCGACGAGGCTCCCGTGACGGCCCCCGCGCCGGGACACGCGCCCGACCGCGCCGCGGTGCACACCCCCGGGCGCACCGCCGTCGCCGAGGCCGAGGTGCCCGGCTGGGCGGGCGGCGTCATGCTCGCGCTGCGCTGGGTGACGCTGCTCGTGGAGATCTCCGCCATGGTGGTGCTGGGCACCCTCGCCGGCGGCGTGCTGCTCGGCCTCGGGCCGGCCCTGCGCGCGGGCGGCGTCGTCGCCGCGCGGATGACCGCGGAGCCCACGCCGTGGCGCACGTTCTGGCGCGCCTGGCGCGACGGGCTCGGGCGGTCCGCGGCGCTCTTCGCACCGGTGTGGGTCGTCGGCGCACTGCTCTGGCTCGACGGCGCGGCCCTCGGGCTGCTCGACGGGCCGGCACGCGCCCTCCTCACGGGCGGGCTGCTGGCCGTCGGCGCCTGGGGCGCCGTCGTGCTCGCCTGCTGGCCGGCGGTCGTGACGCGGTACCGGAGCAGGGCCGCCGCCACGTGGCGGCTCCTGCTGCTGCTGCCCCTGCTCGCCCCGACGACGGCGCTCGCGGTGCTGGTGGTGACGGCGGCCGTGCTCGCCGCCGCCTGGGCGGTGCCGCTCCTGGCCGCCCTCGTGGGCCCCGGCTTCTGGCTGTGGGCCACCGGACGCCTCGCCGCCGACCGCCTCGACCGGATCGACGCCCAGGTCTCCGCGGGCACCACGGCCTGACGGAAGGCATCCACAAGAACTCTTGTACAACACCTCTTGTAGGTCTACGGTGGCGGGATGACACCGTCCCCCGGCCCTGACGCCGGCACCCCCCACGGCGGCGAGGCCGAGCAGCACGAGGTGCGCACCGTCACCGAGGCGAAGGCGCTCGCCGCCCTCGCGAACCCCTATCGGGCCCGCCTCATGGACGCGCTCAAGGTCGACGGCCCCTCCACCGCCTCCGCGCTCGCCCGCCGCACCGGCCAGGCGGTCGGCAGCGCCAGCCACCACCTCAAGGTGCTGCACGACGCCGGCCTCGTCGCCGAGGCCCCCGAGCTCGCCCGCGACCGTCGCGAGCGCTGGTGGCGGCTCGTCGCCCCGCGCCTGCGCTGGTCCCGCCAGGAGTTCGCGGCCGACCCCGCCGCCGTCACCGCCGCCGAGGCCGCCGAGGCCCTCCACCTCCAGCGGCAGCTCGACCGGGTCCGGGCGTGGCAGGCGAACGCCGGGTCGGCGCCCGAGTGGGACGCGGCCGCGTTCGCCACCGAGACGTGGGTGCACCTCTCCCCCGCCGAGCTCGCCGCGCTCGGCGAGGAGATCACCGCCGTCCTCGTGCGGTGGGCGGAGCGCCCGCGCCCGGACGACGGCGTCGAGCGCGAGCCCGTGCTCGTCTTCGGCCGCGGGTTCCCCGCGCAGCCATGACCGCCGCGACGGCCCGGGACGCCGCCGTCGTGCCCCTCGACCACAACCGGGGGTTCCGTCGGCTCTGGTTCGGCGAGGGCGTCAGCGTGCTGGGCAACGCCACCACGTCGGTGCTGCTGCCCCTCGTCGCGGTGCTCGAGCTCGACGCGGGGGCCGCGGTCGTCGGCCTGCTCACGGCGGCGGCGTGGCTGCCGTGGCTCGTGATCGGCCTGCCCGCGGGGGCGTGGGTCGACCGGCTGCCCGCCCGCGCCGTGATGATCGCGGCCGACCTGGTCGCCGCCGTCGCCATCGGCAGCGTCCCCGTCGCCGCCGCGCTCGACGTGCTGACCCTGCCGCACCTCGTCGGCGCCGCGCTCGCCGCGGGCGTCACGACCGTCTTCTTCCGTACCGCCTACACCGTCCTCCTCCCCCAGGTGGTGCCCGACGAGCAGCTCGAGGCCGCGAACGCGCGCCTGCTCGGCACGGAGTCGGGCATGCAGGTGGCGGGGCCGGGGATCGGCGGCGCGATGGCCCAGGCGCTCGGCGCCGCCGCCGGGCTGGCCCTGGACGCGGCGAGCTTCCTCGTCTCGGCCCTGTGCCTCTGGCGCGTCCGGCCGGAGCGGCAGCCGGAGCGGCAGCCCCAGGCGCCGCTGCGGGTGCGCATCCGCGAGGGCGTGGCGTTCGTGGCCTCCGACCGCTACCTGCGCTGGTTCGTCGTCGTGGGCGGGATCTCCAACTTCGGCCTCACCGGGTACACCGCGCTGCTCGTGCTGTTCCTCGTGGACACGGTCGGCCTCGGCCCGTCCGCGCTGGGCGTCGTCATGACGGTCGGCGCGTGCGGTGGGCTGCTCGGCGCGACCGTGGCCACCCGGCTCAGCCGGCGTCTCGGCAGCGCCCGCGCCACGGTGCTGCTGATCGTCGCCGGCGGCCCGCCCGCGCTCCTGGTGGGCCTCGGGGACGACGGCGCACAGGTCGCGTGGACCGTCGCCGGCCTCTTCCTCGTCGGGCTCGCGGTGGTCGCCGGGAACGTGCTGCGCGGGGCATGGCGGCAGCGCTACGTGACGCAGCCCCTGATGGGTCGCGTCGTCACGACCAGCCAGTTCGTCAACTTCGGCACGATGCCGCTCGCCGGGCTGGCCGCGGGCGCCCTGGGCGAGGTGCTCGGCGTCCGCGAGACCGTGCTGCTCATGGCGGCGGTGCACTGCGCCGCCTGCCTCGGCGCGCTGCGCAGCCCGCTCCGCGGCCTGCGGGAGATGCCGGCACCGCGCCAGGTGCCGCGGGTCGTCACGCCGTCGCGCTGACCGGCGACACGATCTCCTCGCTGCCGCCGGGCTGGACTGCCACCACCTTCTCCATGCCCTCCGCGGCGTCGCCGGTGG
The DNA here is from genome assembly GCF_040632295.1 of Isoptericola sp. NPDC019482. NCBI lineage: Bacteria > Bacillati > Actinomycetota > Actinomycetes > Micrococcales > Promicromonosporaceae > Isoptericola > Isoptericola sp. NPDC019482. The sequence continues at coordinate 53,592 of NZ_JBEYBQ010000027.1, read as the reverse complement.
ACTCGCGCCCGACGACCCGCGAGCCGGTGACCACGCGCCGGTACGGCCGGTCGGAACCGCCCGCGATCCGCTCGACGAGCAGGTCCACCGCCGTGCGGGCGATCTGCTCGCGACCGGGGTCCACCGAGCTGAGGGTCGGCACGGAGTAGCGCACGTCGTCGACGTCGTCGAAGCCGATCAGCGCGACATCTCCCGGCACGTCGATCCGGCGGGCGTGCAGCGCGTGCAGCGCGCCGAGCGCCATCGCGTCGTTGAGCGCGAAGACGGCGTCGATCTCGACGCCGGAGTCGAGCAGCCGGCCCATCGACTCCGACCCGGTCGAGCGGTGCCACAGCCCCGCCTCGCTCACCAGCGCCGGGTCGTACGGCAGCCCGGCGGCCTCCAGCCCCTGCCGGTAGCCCTCGGTACGCAGCGCCGCGGAGCCGACCCGCTCGCCCTCGTGTGCGCCCACCACGGCGATCCGCGTCCGCCCGAGCGACGCCAGGTGCAGCGTCGCGGCACGGGCGGCGGCCACGTTGTTCATCGTCACGTGGTCGGCGGGAGCGTCGAAGACGCGCTCGCCCAGCACCACGAGGGGGAAGTCGACGGTGAACAGCCCGACGTCGTCCTGGCCCAGCGCCAGCGGCGAGAAGATGACGCCGTCCGTGAGGTGACGTCGCCGGCCGTCGAGCAGCTCGATCTCGCGCTCGCGCACCGACCCGGTCTGCTCGATGAGCACGGTGAGGCCCTGCTCCTCGGCGGAGCGGATCACGGAGTCGGCGAGCTCCGCGAAGTACGGGAGCTTGAGCTCCGGCACGGCCAGCGTGATCATGTCCGTGCGCTGCGTGCGCAGGTTCCGGGCCGTGGTGTTGAGCCGGTAGCCGAGGTGCTCGATGGCCTCCTCGACGCGCCGGCGCGTCTCGGGCCGGATGTGGGGGTACCCGTTGACGACGTTCGACACCGTCTTGATCGACACGTCCGCCCGCTGGGCCACGTCGTGCATGGTCACGCGCATGCCGCTCACCTTCCCGACCGCCGTCGGTCGCCGGGCCGCAACGACGCCGCGGCCGGGATCCAGACCCGCATCGGACCCTCTCCTCGATTGCCCCACACAGCGTAGGGCACCGCCCGGACCTGCAGGTCCGTGGCCTCTACCGGCGCGTCGTCGGGCGTCGCGTCGATGTTCACGTCGCGGTAGAGCGGCAGGCCCTCCGACGGCGTCGCGCGCCCGGTCCCGACGAGCGTCGCGCCCACGCCCAGGGCGTCGTCGGCCGGCCCGACCTCGAGGCCCGCGGCGAGGTCGAGCGTGACGTCCTCGAGGACGACGCCGGGGTGGTCGACCTGCTCCAGGCAGTGCACCACCGGTCCGCGGGCCAGCGCGACGCAGCCCCGCACGGCGTCCACGTGCGGGTGCGCGCCGATCGCGCGCGGCTCCATCGGCAGGCTCAGGCGCACGCGGCGCGCGCCGGCACCGACCCGCAGGTAGCCGCGGGCGTCGAGCGCGGCGGCGACGTCGACGGGCTCGCCGTCCACGTCGAGCCGGGTGCGCGCGACGTCGGCCCAGCCGGGCAGCCGCAGCGCGAGCGGCACCGGCGACGGGGCGTCCGCGGTGAGGACGACGTCGCCGTCCCACGGGTAGCCGGTGCGCATCGCCAGGCGGACGACGTCCCCCGCCGCGGTGCCCGCCCCGAGGTCCGCCTCGAGGTCCGCGTCGAGGTCGGCGTCGGCGTACAGGTGCACGGCGAGCGCGCCGTCGTCCGCGTCCCGGGTCGCGACCATCGTGTGCAGCGTCGCGACGAGCCGCGCCAGGTTCGGCGGGCAGCAGGCGCAGGCGAACCAGCCGCGCCGGCCGGAGGCCTGGTACTCGTCCGCCCCGTCGTGGCCGGTGCGGACCTGCAGCGGGTTGGAGTAGAAGAAGGCCGTGCCGTCCGTCGAGGTCGCCGCCGCGACCACGTTGAGCAGTGCGTGCTCGAGGGAGTCCGCGTACCGCGCCTCGCCGGTGGCGAGCAGCATCCGCCAGTCCCACAGCACGCTCGCCACCCCGGCGCACGACTCGGCGTACGCGCGGTCGGGCGGCAGCTCGAAGGGGTCGCCGAAGGACTCGTCCTTGTGCCGCGAGCCCATCCCGCCGGTGACGTACGTGCGGCGCCCGTGCGCGTCGTCCCACTGCGCCGCGGCGGCCGCGAGCAGCGCCTCCTCGCCCGTCTCCAGGTAGAGGTCGACGACGCCCGCCAGCAGGTAGAGCTGCCGCACGGCGTGCCCGGCCACCTCGTCCGCGTCGCGCACCGGCGTCGCGTCCTGGTGGTAGGCGGGCTCGAACGGGCCGGACCCGAGCCGCCCGTGGCCGCGCAGCTCGAGCATGCGGCGGGCGGCCTCGCGGTACGCGGGGTCGCCCGACTCGCGGTACAGCTCCACGAGGGCCGACTCCACCTCGGGGTGACCGCACACGAGCTCCTCGCCGGCGGCCAGCCGGGCCACGACGTCGTCGGCCCACGCCAGCGCGACGTCGAGCAGGTCGTCCTGGCCGGTCGCGCGCGCCCGCGCCACGCCCGCCTGCGCCAGGTGGCCCAGCACGTACAGCTCGTGCCCCCACCGCAGGTCGGCGTACGGCTCGGGCGACGGCGCGGCGCCCGCCGAACCGTCGGTGCCGTCGGAGCCCAGCACGTGGGAGTCGAGGTAGCCGGACGGCGCCTGCACCCGGCGCAGCAGGTCGACGACGCGCCGCACCTCGTCCTCGTGCCGCGGGGCGCCGGCGCGCGCCGACTCCCAGGCGACCGCCTCGAGCGTCTTGTGCACGTCCGAGTCGGCGAAGTTGAAGCCGCGGTACGGGCCGGCGTGGTGGTCGGGATCGGCGGGGTCGAGCAGGCGGCGCAGGTTGTCCAGCGCGCCGGACGTCTCGAGCGCGTCGAGGCAGTGCGGCAGGGTGGCGGCGGCGTTGCGCTCCTGCCACCGCCCCAGCAGCCCGGACGCCCCGAGCCGCACCGCCGCGGCGGGCAGCGGGCGGGTGCGCGCCGCGGGCAGCGCGCCGCCGACCGGGCCGACGCCCGCCGTCGTCGTCCTGGGCGCCGTGCCGATCACTTGATCGACCCGAGCGAGAGCCCGCCCTGCCAGTACTTCTGCAGGCCGAGGAACGCCACGACCAGCGGCAGGATCGACACCAGCGCGCCGGTGGTGATGAGGTTCCACACCTGCTCGCCGCCTGCGCCCGCGTTGGACAGCGCCTGCCACTGGTTGATGCCCACCGTGACGGGCAGCAGCTGCGGGTCGCGCAGCACCGCCAGCGGGAGGAAGAAGTTGTTCCACGTGGCGACGGTCGTCAGCAGCAGGACCGTGACGAACGCCGGCCGCAGCAGCGGCAGCGCCACGCGGAAGAACAGGCGCAGCTCCCCCGCGCCGTCGACGCGCCCGGCGTCGAGCATCTCGTCCGGGATGGCGTCGACGGCGTACACGCGCACCAGGTAGACGCCGATCGGGCTGAGCAGCGACGGCAGGATCACGGCCCACATCGTGTTGATCATGCCGAGTTGGCTGAGCAGCACGAACGTCGGGATCGTCAGCGCCGTGAGCGGCACCATCACGGAGCCCAGCAGCATGGAGAAGTAGAGGTTGCGCCCCCGGAACCGGTACTTGGCCAGGGCGTACCCGGCCAGCACGGCAAGCACCGTGGACCCCACGCCGCCGACGATCGCGTACACGAACGAGTTGCGCATCCACGTCCAGTAGATGCCGCCCTGGTACGTGAACAGCTGCTTCACGTTGTCCCACAGCGCGAACTCGTCGTTGAACCACAGGGCCCCGCCGGAGCCCACGAACAGGCCGCTGTTCGACTTCGTGGACCCGACCACGAGCCACCACAGCGGCACGACGAAGTACACGACCGCGAGGAGGAGGAACAGGTGGGAGCCGATCCGGCGCTGTCGCGGCCGGCGCGAGGTGGACTGCTGCGTCGTCACGGTCGTCATCACTTCAGTCCGCTCTGCTTGCGGGTGGCGTACAGGAACACGTACGACCCGATGAATACGAGGATCCCCAGCGCGAACGCGATCGTGGACGCGTAGTTGAACTGGCTGTAGGAGAACGCCATCGAGTACGCGTACATGTTCGGGGTGTACGTGGTGGGGATCGCGCCCTGCGCGACCGACCGCAGCACCGTCGGCTCGGTGAAGAACTGCAGGGTGCCGATGAGCGCGAACACCACGATCATCACCATCGACGACGCGATCATCGGGATCTTGATGCGGAACGCGATCGCCGCGTTGCCCGCGCCGTCGAGCTTCGCCGCCTCGTAGATCGAGGGGTCGATCGCCCGCAGCGCGGCGTAGACGATGATCATGTAGTAGCCCACCCACTGCCAGGTCACGATGTTGACCAGCGAGCCGAAGACGAGGTCGCGGCTGAGGAAGTCGGGGGCGGCCAGGCCGAAGATCCCGAAGACGTCGCTCGCGGGGCCGAAGCGCGGGCTGTACAGGAAGCCCCACATCAGCGCGCCGATGACGGCGGGGATGGCGTACGGCACGAAGACGAGCAGCCGCGACGCCTTCGACAGGCGGGTGGCCAGCGTGTCGAGCACGAGCGCGATCGCGACGGCGAGGCCGATCTGGATCGGCACCATGACGAGCACGAACCGGCCCACCCGCGCCATGCCGGACAGGAAGTCCGCGTCGGTGAACACGCGCACGTAGTTGGCGACGCCGGTGAAGACGCTCTCCCCGCCGGTCGCGATGCCCTTGGTGTGCAGGCTGAGCCAGAACGCGTACGCGAGCGGCACCAGCAGGAACAGCACGAACACGACCGTGAACGGGGCGAGGAACAGCCAGCCCCACCACTGCCGCTTCGTGTCGAGCAGGCTCTGCCCGCGCCGTCCGCCCGGCGTGCGGGCGCGCTGCGCCGTCGCCGGCGCGGAAGTCGTCGAGGTCGTCAAGGAGCCCCCTCCGGTCAATGCGGTGCCTGTCGACCCTGTGCTAGTCGATCCTGTGCTAGTCGATCCTGTGCGCGTCATCGGACCGTGAACCCCTGCTGCTCGGCGTAGCGCACCAGGCTGTCCTGGATGGTCGCCAGCGCGTCGGCGGCGGTCGAGTCGCCCTCGACCATGTCGTAGAGGGCCATGGTCTGGCGGTCGTACGCGTACACCTGGAACGGGCTGAACGTGAAGCCCGGGTACTGCGCGGCGGCGTCGAGGAAGACGTCGCGGTTGACCTGCTGGCCGCCGAAGAACGGGTAGCGGCGGTCGGTGAACCACGGCGCGTCGAGCGCGAGGTTCCACAGCGGGAACAGGCCGGCGTCCTCGACGCCGATCTTCCACGTCTCCTCGTCGTCGAACAGCTCCATCGCGACGGTGGCGGCCGCCTCGGGGTCCGCGGCCTGCGAGGTGACCGCGAGCGCCGAGCCGCCCTGGTTGACCTGCACCGGGTTCGCCGGGTCCCACTGCGGCAGCGGCGCGGCCTTCCACTCGGCGCCGGAGTCGGCGTCCGACAGGCCCTCGAGGTAGCCGGGGCCCCACGCGGCGGCGATGTAGACGGCGTAGGTGCCGTCCACCAGGGACGTGTTGTAGTCACTGGTGAACGCGTCGTCGCTGGACACGAGGCCGCGGTCGATGAGGTCCTCCCAGTAGGACAGGACGTGGCGCGCCTCGGGGGTGTCGACGTCGATGCCGATCTGGTCGCGCTGGGCGGGGTCGTAGGCGAACGGCGCCCAGCCGGCCTGCGCGAACAGCGCGTAGTTGAACGCGCCGCCGTTCGTGGCGTAGTTGGTGATGTAGCCGTCGTAGCCGGCATCGCGCAGGTCCTGCGCGGCCTGGGCGAACTCGTCCCAGGTGGTGGGCGGCTCGACGCCGTACTTCTCGAAGATGTCGGCCCGGTAGAGCATGCCGACGGGGCCGCCGTCGACGGGGACGGCGAACACCGAGCCGCCGGAGGAGACGTCGGACCAGGCGCCCGCCGGGAACTGGTCCTCCAGGTCGGCGGCGCCGTAGGGCGCGAGGTCGGCGAGGCCGTCGAGGATCGTGTAGGTCGGCAGGATCTCGGACTCGAGCTGGATGACGTCGGGGGCGCCGGTGCCCGCCTCGAGGGCGGTGGAGAACTTGCCGTACTCGTCGGCGCCCTGGCCCGCGTTGGTCCAGCAGATCTGGACGTCGTCGTGCTGGGCGTTGAACGTGTCGACGATCTGCTCGACGGCGGGATACCAGGCCCAGAGCGTGACGCGGGTGGCGTCGGGCTCGGCGATCTCGTTGGTGCAGCTCGTGTTGTTCGCCGAGCCGGCGTCGTCCCCGGGCGCGCACGCCGCGAGCGACAGGCCGGCCAGGCCGGCGGCCGTCGCCGCCACGGCGCGTCGCAAGCCTCTGCGCATTGCCGATTCCTCCTCGAGTCGTCCGGACCCAGATCATCCTGGGCCGATTGGTGCCGCGCGCGGCGACCGTGGTTGACTCTACATCGTTGTACACGGTGGCTTCACCATCGCCCACTTCGACGAGGAACGTGAGACCCATGACGGCTCCCCACACCGATGCCCGCCCCGCCCCCGCCGCTCCCGACGACGCCCCCGGCGCCTCCGCAGGCGCCCGCGTCACCCTGCACCCCGACTTCCGCCGCGGCGCCGTCGACCGCCGCCTGTTCGGCTCGTTCGTCGAGCATCTCGGCCGCGCCGTGTACACCGGCATCTTCGAGCCGGGCCACCCGACGGCCGACGAGCACGGCTTCCGCCGCGACGTCGCCGACCTGGTCCACGAGCTCGGCGTGCCCATGGTGCGCTACCCGGGCGGCAACTTCGTCTCCAACTACGTGTGGGAGGACGCCGTCGGCCCGGTCGAGCAGCGCAAGCCGTTCCTCGACCTGGCGTGGCGCACCGTCGAGCCGAACCTCGTCGGCACCGACGAGTTCCTCCAGTGGGCCGAGCGCGAGGGCGTCGAGCCGATGATGGCGGTCAACCTCGGCACCCGCGGCGTCGCCGCCGCCGCCGCCCTGGTCGAGTACTGCAACGGCGAGGCCGGCACCCGCTGGGCCGACCTGCGCATCGCCAACGGCCGCGAGAAGCCCTACGGCGTCACGCTCTGGTGCCTCGGCAACGAGATGGACGGCCCGTGGCAGATCGGGCACAAGGACGCCCACGAGTACGGCAAGCTCGCCGCCGAGGCCGGCAAGGCCATGAAGCTCGTCGACCCGTCGATCTCCCTGATCGTGTGCGGCTCCTCGTCGATGCAGATGCCCACGTTCGGCGAGTGGGAGCGCACCGTCCTGTCGTACACGTACGACCTGGTGGACCACATCTCCATGCACGCCTACTACGAGGAGGTCGGCGGCGACCGCGCGTCCTTCCTCGCGTCGGGCACCGCCATGGACCGCTTCATCGACCGCGTCGTCGCGTCCGCGGACGCCGTCGGCGCCGAGCGCCGCAGCGACAAGAAGATCACCATCAGCTTCGACGAGTGGAACGTCTGGTACCTCGAGACCCGCTTCCCCGGCGAGGAGAACCTGCCGATCCAGCGCGACGCCCCGCGCATCATCGAGGACGTCTACTCCGGTCTCGACGCCGTCGTCGTCGGCGACCTCATGGTCACGCTGCTCAACCACGCCGACCGCGTGCCGGTGGCGTGCCTCGCGCAGCTCGTCAACGTCATCGCGCCGATCATGACCGCCCCGGGCGGCGAGGCGTGGCGCCAGCCCACCTTCCACCCGTTCGCGACGACGTCGCGCCTCGCCCGCGGCACCGCGCTCGACGTGCGGGTCGACGCGCCGTCGTACGACACCGCGCGGCACGGCGCGGCGCCCGTCGTCACGGCCGCCGCGACGGTGGACGACGACGGCACGCTCGGCCTGTTCCTCACCAACCGGTCCGACCGGGTGGTCGAGGTGGAGCTGGCCCACGTCGGCGCCGCGCTCGACCTGGCCGAGGGCTGGCAGATGGTCGCGGACCACGAGCCCGCCGTCGAGGGCCCGGAGCACGCCGCGAAGGTCGCCGAGGCCTGCTGGTCCGTCGTCGACGTCGCGTCGGTCGCCACGACGGGAGACGCCGGCACCACGCGCGTGCGCCTCGCGCCGGAGTCGTGGACCGCGTTCGGCGGGACGTTCGCCCGCGTCTGAGCCCCCGCGAGATCGAGGTATCCGTCGCGAGATCGACGCTCAGAGGGTCGATCTCGCGACGGGTGCCTCGATCTCGTCGTGGACGGTCCCGATGGCCAGCGCGGGGAGGACCGGGCACTGTGCTGACATGGGCGAGTCCCCCGCGGTCCCCCGCGCGTCGTGGCGCTGGGCGCTGGCCGCCGCGACGGCGGCGGGCGTGGCCGTCGCGGCCGCGTTCGGCGCGTACGCGGACGCGCACCCGGGTGACGGCGCACCGCTGCTGACGCTGTGGTTCACCGACTTGCTGGCGATGAAGGCGTGGCTGTCCACCGGCGCCGTCGCGCTGCTCCTGGTCCAGCTCGCCTCCGCGCTGGCGATGTACGGCAGGCTGCCCGGCGTCCGGGAGGCCCCCGGATGGGTCGGCCTCCTGCACCGGTGGAGCGGGGTGGCCGCGTTCGGGCTGACGCTGCCGGTCGCCTTCGCGTGCGTCTGGTCGATCGGGCTGGAGGACGAGCCCGCGCGGGTGCTGGCGCACTCCGTCGCCGGCTGCCTGTTCTACGGCGCGTTCACGGTCAAGATGCTCGCCCTGCGGGTGCGCGGCCTACCGCCGGTCGTGCTGCCCGTCCTCGGCGGCCTCGTCGTCGCGCTCCTCGCCCTCGTCTGGTCCACCTCGGCCCTCTGGTACCTCACCGGCGGTGTCGCGTGACGGGTCCCCGCGCCGCGCCCGACGCCGCCGCTCCGGACGGTCCGGGACCGTCGCGACGCGACGTCGTCGAGGGCCTCGCCGTCGCGCTGGTCGCCGGCGTCGGCGGCTTCGCCTGGTTCTCCGCCTCCGGCCCGCCGTCCGAGGACGAGCGCGAGGAGCTCGAGGACCAGCGAGACGAGGAGCAGGACGAGCTCGAGGACCGGCAGGACGACGAGCGGGACGACGACGAGGATCGCAGCGGTCCGGACCGGGGGCGAGGATGAGACGACGGTTCCGGCAGCGCCTGCCCACGCTGGTGCTGATCGCGCTGGCCGCCGCGACCGTCGGCGCGATGCTGGCCGCGCTGCGCTGACCGGCGCCCGACAGGACTCAGACGGTGGCGTGCCGCCTCACGACGCGGCTCACCGTCGCGCGCGACACGTCGAAGCGCTCGGCGATCTCCCGGTGCGTGAGACCGTCGTCGGCGAGCTCGACGATCCGCCGGTCGCGGTCGCCCCGGTCCTCGGGCTGCTCGTCGGCCGTCGTGGCCGGTGGCTCCTCCGCCACGACTGTGGGCGCTTGCGGCGCAGCAGGCGGGGACGCGTCGACCGGGGAGTCGACCGTGGTGTCATCCGTGGCGCCCCCGTCCGGCGAGGTGCCGTGGGCCGTGAGGAACGCGGACCGCTGCGCGAGCGCGCCGCCCAGCGCCGGGTCCGACTGCCGCAGCAGGTCGAACACCTCGACCCGGCGGGTGTGGCCCGTCTCCGGCAGCGGCTCGCTCGTGCCTGGCAGCCCGCTGTCCACCTCGACGTCGGCGGGCCGGAGCTCCGGCGCGTCACCGTCCCCGGTGCCACCAGCGCCACCGGCGCGCTCGGCGGGGTCGGCCGCCGGGTCCGGCCCCAGGTCCTCGTCGACGTCGTCGAACCAGGCCTGCACCACGGCGTCGTCGACCACGTCGTCCACCACGCCGTCCACCACGCCGTCCACCGCACCGTCACGACGCCCGGCCTCGTCGACGACGGGCGTCGCGCCCGTGAGCGCCGCCTGGAGGTCGTCCGCGAAGGCGTCGTCGACGAACGAGCCGCCCGCGGCGCCCTGCACCGCCGTCGTGGTGACGACCGGCTCGGGGTCGGCCGGTTCCGGGGCCGCCTGCGCGGGCGACGGCGCGGCGGGCGCCGGCAGGACGCGCGGGCCCGGTGCGGCCGCACCGCGGGCGACGCCGCGCTCGACGGAGCTGGCGCCGATGAGGTCGAGGCGGTTGCCGTGCCGCTCGGCGGCCTCGAGCCGCTCCACCCAGACCTGCATGCGCCGCTCGAAGTCCTCGACCGTGAGCAGCTTCAGCGCGGCGTCGCGCGCGGCCCGCTGGCGGCTGTGCGCCGTCCGCACCTTGCGCATGCCCGCGTGGTTCCCGGTGCTGTCGAGGCGCGCGTCGCGCCACAGCTCGAGCGCGGTGACGTACTGGTGCACGCGGTGCTCGCGGCGGCGCTCGTCGAGCGTGTGCCCGGTGACGAGATGGCGCTCGCCCACCAGCGCGAGGTGCCACATGAGGGCGGCGACCAGCGGCGGCACGAACCGGAACGCGACCATGTACGGGGTGCTCGCGTCCGGCACGGCGATCTCGTGCAGCGCCGCGAACATGCCGGACGTGCCCGACAGGATCCACGTGAGGGTGAGCAGGACGCCGTACGGCCGGCCCTCGAGCGCGGCGTTGCGCGCCATGAGGGCGACGGCGACGAGGCTGACCTCGAGGAACCCGGCCAGCGCGTAGGCCTCGGCCGGCGACATGCCCGCGACCTCCAGGCCGAACAGCACCATGCCGCTGTACGCCAGGGCGGTCGCGATGGTCGCGGCGACGACGACCGCGACCATCGGCAGGTGCCGCCCGCGGTAGCGCACCGTGCGCCGGGCGGGCCCCGGGGTGTCGGTCGTCGGGTCGAGCTGGGTCACGTCGTTCCTCCGGGAGTCGCTGATCTGCTCACCTATCAGATCTGCGCATATACCAGCATTCGGACGATCCAGGCGTCAACGACACAGCGGGTGAACCGTCAGCCCTTGACCGCTCCCCCCAGCCCGGCGCCCCGCAGGAACAGCCGCTGGAAGACGAGGAACATCGCCACCGGCAGCACGGTCGAGATCGCGAGCGCCGCCAGGAAGACACCCAGCTCGGTGGACGCCTCGATCGCCGGAAGGCGTACGGACAGCGGCTGGATCGCCGGGTCCTTGAGCACCAGCAGCGGCCACAGGAAGTCCTTCCAGGCCGCGATGACGGCGAACACGGACACGACGCCGAGGATCGGCTTCGACATCGGCAGCACGATCGACCAGAACAGACGGTACGGCCCGGCGCCGTCGACCCGCGCGGCCTCGAACACCTCGCGCGGCAGGTTGTCGAAGAACCGCTGCACCAGCAGCACGTTGAACGCGCTCGCGCCGGCCGGCAGCCACACGGCCCAGAAGCTGTCGACCAGGGACCGGCCCAGCAGCGGCGGGTCGAGGATCGTCAGGTACAGCGGCACGAGCAGCACGACGGCGGGCACGAACATCGTCGACAGGACGAGCGCCTGGACGACCTTGCCGTAGCGCGGACGCAGCACCGACAGGGCGTAGCCGCCCGTCGTCGCGACCACGAGCTGCACGGCCCACGACCCGAGGGCCAGCCACACCGTGTTGAGGAAGTAGCGGCTGACCTGGACGTCGTTCCAGGCCCGCTCGAGGTTCTCCCACGCGATGCCGTGCGGGAACACCGCCATCGGCGTGCGCAGGATGTCCTGCGTCGGGGTGACCGCGTACTTCGCCAGCAGCAGCATCGGGCCGAGCCCGACGACCACGAGCAGCACGAGCAGCAGCACGTGCGTGCCGCCCATCCCCCAGCGGACCGCGGGGCGACGCCAGTCGGGTGCGGACAGGGCGCCGCGGTCGCCGTCGTCGGACCGGGTGGTGCGACGGCGCGCGGCGCGCACCCGGGCGGGACGTGCGGTGGGCGAGAGCGTCATGACGTGCTCCAGGACCGGGTGAGCCGGAAGTAGAGGACGGAGAAGACGGCGAGGACCGCTGCGAGCATCAGCGACAGCGCGGTCGCGGCGCCGTAGTCGCCGCCGAGGCTGTTCTGGAACGCGTACCGGTAGATGAGCAGCAGCACCGTCACGGTGGCGTTGTTGGGGCCGCCGCCGGTGAACAGGTACGGCTCCAGGAACACCTGCGCCGTGCCGATGACCTGCAGGATCAGCGTGATGAACAGGACCCCGCGCAGCTGCGGCAACGTGACGTGCCAGATCTTGCGCCACAGGCCGGCGCCGTCCACCTCGGAGGCGTCGTACAGCTCGGCGGGCACGCTCGTGAGGGCCGCCAGGTAGATGATCACGGTGCCGCCGGCGCCGGCCCAGGTCGCGGCGAGCACGAGGGACGGCATGGCCCACGACGCGTCCTGCAGCCACGGGTACGGGCCGAGCCCCACCCAGCCGAGGATCGTGTTGAACACCCCGGTCGGGCCGCCCTTGTAGAAGAACTTCCACAGCAGGACGGCGACCACGGGCGGCACGACGACCGGCAGGTACGCGAGCGCCGAGTACAGGCCCCGGCCGCGGCGCACCTCGCGCATGAGCACCGCGGCGACCAGGGGCACCGGGTAGCCGAACAGCAGGGCCAGGAACGCGAAGTACAGGGTGTTCTTCACGGCCTTCCACAGCAGCGGGTCGGCCAGCACGTGCCGGAAGTTGTCCAGCCCGACGAACGTCGGGTCGGTGACGAGGTTCGTCTCCTGCACGCTCATGATCACGGCGCGCACGATCGGGAACCACGAGAAGACGCCGAAGATCACCAGCAGCGGCAGCAGGAAGACGAGGCTGTGCAGCCCGCCCCCGCGCAGCCACGTGGCCGGGCCCCGACGCGGGCGGCCGGCACCGGCCGCCCGCGCGGGTGCGGCGACGCCGCCGCGTGACGATGAGCGGGACGAGGTGGTCGTGACGGTCACTGTCAGCCCTGGTCGAGCAGCGCCTGGGCCTGCGTGTTCGCGTCGGCGAGAAGGGCGTCGATGTCGGCGCCCTCGTCCGTGAGCACCGCCTGCACGACCGGGTCGAGGAGCGCGTACACCTCCTGCGTCTTCTGCGACGGCTCGCCAGCCAGCGGCAGGTCGAACATCGCGTCGGTGAACGCCGTCATCTGGGCGAGCGGCACGTTGACGTAGTCCGCGATCCACTCCTGGTTCAGCTCGTACTGCTCCTTCGAGAACATCGGCAGGACGGGCGTGCCCACAGGCTGGTCGTTCTTGGCGAGGGTCTCGGCGTCGGCGACGGCGCGGTCCTCGTCGACCAGCTTGTTCAGGTAGAAGAAGTCGATCCACTTGATCGCGGCGTCCTTGACGCCGTCGTCCACGTTCGCCGGGACCCCCGCGAGGGTGCCACCGGTGAGCGTGGCCGCCTCGGGGGCGTCGGACAGCGGGATCGGCGCGAGGCCGTAGGTGTCCGGGTCGACGGCGTTGGTCTGCACCAGCGAGGTGTAGATGTCGGAGCCCGAGGTGAACATGCCCACCTGGCCGGCCGCGAACTCCTGGTTGATGCTGCCCCAGTCGAGCAGGAAGTTGCCGCCCATGGAGCTGTCCGTCCACCGCAGGTCGTGGAGGAACTGGAGGGTCTCCTTGGTGCCCGGGTTGTCGAGGGTCGCCGTGGCCTTCTGGTCCGCGTCGGTCTCGACGGTGCGGCCTCCGCGCGCGACGGTCTGCGCGGTGAGCTGCCAACCGCCCGTGTTGTTCTGCGTCATCGTCGCGTAGCCGGCGACGCCGGGGTTGGCGTCGGCGATCTTCTTCGCGTACTCGCGCACCTGGTCCCAGGTGGTCGGCGGGCTGTCGGGGTCGAGGCCGGCCGACTCGAAGAGCTGGCGGTTGTAGTGCAGGGCGACCGGGTAGGCGTTCTTCGCCGGGATCGCGTACACGTGTCCGTCCTCGCCCGTGCCGGCCTCGAGGATCGTCGGGTTGAACTGCTCGGCGTACGGCAGGGCGCGGAACTGCGCGTCCATGTCGGCGAGCTGGCCGTTCTCCACCAGGCCCTGGGCGTCGGTGAACGGGATCTCGAAGACGTCGGGCAGAGTGCCGCCCGCGAGCTGGGCGGCGAACGTCGTCGCCTTCCACTCGTACTCCTCGGGCTGCACGTCGATGTCGGGGTTCGCCTTCTCGAACTCCGCGACCTGGTCCTCGAAGGCGGCGACCGCCTCCTCCGTGGACCCGGGCAGCAGGGAGACCACCGAGAGGGTGACCTGCCCCGCCGAGTTGGTGCTCTCGTCCTGCGGGTCGCCGCCGCCGGAGCACGCGGCGAGCGCCCCCGTCGTGAGCGCGCCCACCAGGACGAGCGCGGCCGGCTTTCGTGTGGACTTCATCGTCACTCCCTTGTCGAGGTCACCGGCGAAGGAATCGCGGTGGTGCAGCTGGTCGGTGCGGGCAGGTGGGTTCAGGCGGGCCGGTTCACGGTCGGAGCCAGAGGGCGACGTCGGTGGCGACCCGCTCGAGCGGCTCGCGGGGATCGGCGCTGTGCAGCACGACGTCGGCGCCGGTGGGCAGGGGGACGGGCTCGGGCCCGAGGTTGACGACGCACACCAGACCGTCGACACCGGCCCGTTCCGGGTCGCCGTCGCGGGCGAAGGCGAGGACGTCGTCGCCTACCGGGACGTCACCGACGGCGTCGAGCCAGCGCAGGCCGCCGTGGTGCAGGGCCGGCTCGGCGCGGCGGGCCGCGAGCGCCCGGCGGTACAGGGCGAGCGTCGACGCCGGGTCCGCGTCCTGCGCCTCGACCGACAGGCCGCCCCACGCCGCCGGCTGCGGCAGCCAGGGCGGCGCCCCGTCGTCGGGGCCGAAGCCGAGCGAGGTGCCGGCGCGGGTCCAGGGCAGGGGCACGCGGCAGCCGTCCCGGCCCGGGTCGACGCCGCCGGACCGGTCGTGCATCGGGTCCTGGAGGAGTTCGTGCGGCAGGTCCTCGACCTCCGGGAGGCCGAGCTCGTCGCCCTGATAGACGTACAGCGCCCCCGGCAGGGCGGCCACGAGCAGGGCCGCGGCGCGGGCCCGCCGGCGCCCGAGGTCCAGGTCGGTCGGGGTGCCGAACCGCTTGGCGGCGAACGCGAACGACGAGTCCGCCCGCCCGTAGCGCGTCACCGGGCGGGTGACGTCGTGGTTGGACAGCACCCAGGTGGCGGGCGCCCCGACGGGCGCGTGCGCGTCGAGGGTCGTGGTGATCGACTCGCGCAGCGCCTTCGCGTCCCACGGGCGGGCCATGAAGTCGAAGTTGAACGCCGTGTGCATCTCGTCGGGACGCAGGAACCGCGTGAACCTCTCGGTGTCCGGCAGCCAGACCTCGCCGACCAGCACGCGCGGCTCGGCGTAGGAGTCGGCCAGGGCCCGCCAGGACCGGTAGACGTCGTGCAGCCCGTCGCGGTCCACGTGCGGATGCTCCCCCGGCCCCGGATGCTCGGGCACCTCGGGCAGGGCCGGGTCCTTGACCAGCAGCGCGGCCGAGTCGATGCGGATACCCGCGGCGCCCCGGTCGAACCAGAAGCGCAGGATCTCCTCGTGCTCACGACGCACGTCGGGGTGGTCCCAGTTGAGGTCGGGCTGCGACGGGGCGAACAGGTGCAGGTACCACTCGCCGGCCGTGCCGTCCGAGTTCGTCGTGCGGGTCCAGGTGGTGCCCTGGAAGTCCGAGACCCAGCGGGTGGGCAGCTCGTCGCCGCCCTCCCCTCGCCCGGGTCGGAACCAGAACCGCTCCCGCTCGGGCGAGCCGGGACCGGCGGCCAGCGCCGCGCGGAACCACGGGTGCTCGGCGGAGACGTGGTTGGGCACGACGTCGACGATCGTGCGGATGCCGACCTCGCGGGCCTCCGCGATGAGCGCCTCCGCCTCGGCGAGCGTGCCGAACTGCGGGTCGATGGCGCGGTAGTCGGCGACGTCGTACCCGCCGTCCGCCAGCGGCGACACGTACCAGGGGGTGAACCACAGCGCGTCGACGCCGAGGTCCCGCAGGTACCCGAGGCGGCTGCGCACCCCGGCCAGGTCGCCCGTGCCGTCGCCGTTCCCGTCGGCGAACGAGCGCGGGTAGACCTGGTAGATCACCGCGCTGCGCCACCACTCGGCGTCCTGCCCGTTGCTCACCGATGAGCTCCTTCCGCGTCGTCGCGTCGATGAGCAGGACAGTAATCAGACGACTCATAGCGCGCAAGAACTTGACAACAGCGTTATCGAACTGCGACATCAGCGACGACCAGATCCGCGCGCAGGAACGGCCGGCCGGGCGACAAGGGTCGCCCGACCGGCCGTCGGGAGGGAGGGGTGCGGGTGTCAGCCCGCGGCGCGCGGGGCCGCCGCCGTCGAGCGCCGCACGACGAGCTCCGGTTCGAAGAGCAGCTCGTCGCGCGACACCGTGGCGCCCGCGATCATGCTGGCCAGGATGTCGACCGCCGCGCGGCCCATGGCGTCGATCGGCTGCCGCACGGTGGTGAGCGCCGGGTCGGTGGAGTTCATCAGCGCGGAGTCGTCGTAGCCCACCACCGAGACGTCGCGCGGCACCTCGAGCCCCGCACGCCGCACCGCGCGGACCGCGCCGAGCGCGAGCGGGTCGGACGCGCACAGGATCGCCGTCGCGCCGGCGTCGAGCAGGCGACCCGTCGAGGCCTGGCCGCTCTCGAGCGAGTACTGGCTGTGCACGACGAGCTCGTCGGGGAGCTCGACGCCGTGCCGCCGCGCGTACGCGCGTGCGGCCTCGAGCTTGCGCTCGGACGGGACGTGGTCGCGCGGGCCCAGCAGCAGCCCGATGCGCGTGTGCCCCATGGACACCAGGTGCTCCAGCGCCTGGTGCGTCGCGACCAGGTCGTCGCACGAGACGTGCGGGAAGTCCAGGCTCTCGATCGACGCGTTGATGAGCACGACCGGCAGGTTCAGCGCCTGGAGCCGCTCGTAGTGCGCATGGTCGGCGTCGCGCTCGGCGTAGAAGCCGCCCGCGAAGATGACCCCCGACACCTGCTGGCCCAGCAGCAGGTCGATGTACTCCGCCTCGGAGATGCCGCCCGCGGTGCGCGTGCACAGCACGGGCGTGTACCCCTGCTGCGCCAGCGCGCCGCCCACCACCTCCGCGAACGCGGGGAAGATCGGGTTCGCCAGCTCGGGCAGCACCAGCCCGACGAGCCGGGGCCGGTCGCCGCGCAGCTTGGTGGGCCGCTCGTAGCCCAGCACGTCGAGCGCGGTGAGCACCGCGTCGCGCGTCGCCTGCGACACCCCGGGCTTGCCGTTGAGCACCCGGCTGACCGTCGCCTCGCTGACCCCCACCTTCGCGGCCACGTCGGCCAGTCGTCTCGACATGCTCCCGACTGTACACGCGACCACGCAAGCGGCTTGCGTTTCTTGCATCGTTTGCGCGTCCGCGAGGCGTCAGGGCCACGTGCAGGAATACCTGCGCGTGGCCCTGACAGCTCGGTGGGGACGGGGTCAGCTCGTGGGCTTCCAGGGACCGTGGCGGTCGCCCGGCTCCTGGTTCCTGGTCCACCACCTCGCGGTGTAGATCCGGCCCTCGTGCTCGACGACGTCACCGGCGTCGAAGATCCGCGACGGCGTCCACACCGCGGTGCCGTCGGCGGTCTCGGCGATCTCCTGCCACGGGCCCCAGTCGGACTCCCCCGGCGCCTGGTCGCGTGTCCACCAGGCCGCCTCCCACACCGAGCCGTCGTGCGTGACGAGCTCGCCGGCGGTGTAGGTCGTGCCGGCGTCCCACGCGGGCACCTGGGGCGCCTCCGCCTCGGCGAGCCGCAGGAACGTGATCGAGTGCGCCGGGAAGTCGTAGGTGAACGACGTCCCGGCCCCCTCGAACGTCCGGTCAACCGGCATGACGCGCTCGGGTCGCGTCTTGGTGTTGGTCGCCGCCGGGTCGGCCGTCATCTCGGTGACGGTCGCCGTCGCGGCAGGCTCGAAGCCGCCCGTGACCTCGACGTCGGTGCGCGCCACGGCGTCGCCGACGTTGACCACCTTGGCCACGAGCTCGCCGGTCTCCTCGTCGTGCGTCACGACCTGGAACAGCGACTTGGTCACGGGCTCCGTGTAGGTCAGCTGGAGCTCGCCGTCGAGGTACATCTCGATGGTGCGCCCCTCGACGACGACCTTGATCCGGTAGTCACGACCGTTCTCCAGCGGCGTGAACGACTCCGCCGCGGCGACCTCGCCCTGGCGCGCGCCGTCGGCCCTTTCCAGCACGGACCGGGTGTTGCCCCAGCCGCCCAGGTTCCACCAGTAGAAGTCGTCGCTCGCGCTCGCGCCGAACCCGACGAGGAAGCCCTCCGCCCCGCCGGTCTTCCGGGCGGTGACCTCCATCGTGTAGTTCTTCCAGTCCTTGTCGTACGCGCCCGTGATGACGGCGCGCGCGTCCTCGACGGTGGCGTTCGACTGCACGTAGCGCCCGTCCGCCACGGACCAGGTGCCGCGCTGAGCCTCCCACTGCGACGCGTCGTCGAACGTGTCGGAGAACAGGACCTCGCCGCTGGCGTTGTCCGTGACCTGCACGTCGTCGTACTGCGCCTGCGTGGCCCAGGTGGACAGGAAGACGCCGCCGTCGACGTCCTGCGGGACGACGTCGGGCCCGTCGCCGAGCTCGGACGGGACCACCTGGTCGCCGGCGTTCGTCATGAACATCTGCTGGGTGTAGTAGTTCACCGAGCCCCACGACTCGTCGTTGTCGAACCACATCATGTCCGGCGACCACTGCGCGTAGTCCTCGTTGGCGAACATCGGCGCGTACGAGGCCAGTTCGACGACGTCGGAGTTGCGCTCCAGCCCCGTCATGTACGCGGCCTCCGCGAGCGCGTTGCCGAACGTGTTCCCCTTCGACGCGTACTCGCCCAGGAAGACGTGCGGACCGTTCCGGTCGTACGAGTCGTACCGCTCGGAGTTCTGCAGGAACCACGACGGGTCGTTGTAGTAGTGCTCGTCGACCATCGCGACGCCCTGCTCGCGGTTGAAGTCCCAGAGCTCGTCGAAGCGGGTGCCGGCGTCGTCGGGCCCGGAGTTGGAGATCACCGTGATGTCCGGGTACTCCGCCTCGATGGCGTCGCGGAAGGCCGGGAAGTTCTCCTGGAACTTCGGGGTGTTCTCCTCGTTCCCCAGGCCGATGTACGGCAGGTCGAACGGCTCCGGGTGGCCGAGCTCGGCACGCTTGGCGCCCCACTCGGTGTCGGTGGAGCCGGTGGCGAACTCGATGAGGTCGAGGGTGTCCTGGATCCAGCGCGGGCGCTGGTCGTCGGTCATCTCCGGGATGCGCGACCCGCAGCCGTTGGCGCCCACCGACACGACGGGCAGCGCGAAGGCGCCGAGGTCCTCGGCGAACTCGAGGTACTCGAGATAGCCGATGCCGTACGACTGGTTGTAGCCCCAGAAGTTCCAGTTGGTCGGGCGCTCCTCGACGGGGCCGATGGTCTCCTTCCACTGGTACGTCCGCTGCCGGTCCTGGCCGTCGGACTCGAGGTACGAGTCGAACGTGCCGACGTTGGTGACGCAGCCGCCGGGGAAGCGCAGGAAACTCGGGTCGAGCTCCGCGACCTTCTCGGCGAGGTCCTTGCGCAGGGTGCTCTTGCCGTTGACGGGCCCGACCCACGTGTCCTGCGGGAACAGCGACACCATGTCGAGGCGCAGCATGCTCTCGGCCCCCGAGGACACCCGCAGCCGCGCGGCGTTCGTCGTCGCGGAGGCTGTCACCGTCGCCGTGTACTGCGCCCACTCGTCGGAGCCGTCGACGGCGACCGTCGCCGTCCCGTACGTCGTCGCGCCGTCGGCGGAGACGAGGGTCGCCGTGACGTCCTGCGCGACGTCGGACCGCGCCCACACGGAGAAGTCGTACGACGCTCCCTCATCGAGCGCGACGCCCTCGTTGTACGAGGAGTTCGCGACGCCGGTGGTGCCGTCGGAGGTCACGGTGAGGTAGTGCCGGTTGCTGTCGTTGAGCCACTCGCCGCGCGCGGACTCGACGGCGACCTCGCCGCCGCCCGTCCGCTCCCAGCCGGTCAGCCCGGTGAAGCTCGCGTTGTCGGACGCGTCGAACTCGAACGACCGGTTGCGCACCAGCTCGGCGTACAGGCCGCCGTCGGCGGCGTAGTTGATGTCCTCGTAGAAGACGCCGTACAGGTCGTCGCTCATCTCGGTGCGGTCGGCGGCCGAGTCGATGGTCAGCTTCTGCTCGACGACCTCCGGCTCGCCCTCCGGATACGCCTCGAGCAGCGCCTGCTGCTCCGCCGTGGTGATGGGAAGCACGGTGCCGTGCCGCGGGTGGCTCGGCAGCTCGGCGTCGGGCACCGAGGTCCAGTCCCCGCTCGCCAGGTCGTCGGTGCGGAACAGCATGTACCCCTGGCCGCCGTGGTACGACGGCTGGTCGATCATCATGAACCAGGAGTCGTCGGTGAGGGACGGGAAGACCGTCGGCCCCTCCCCCGCGGTGAACTCGCCGCCCCAGGGGTTCGGCTCGCCCACGCCGACGTGCTCGGCCACGAGGTCCCACCCGTCGCCGTCGGTCACGCCCTGCGTGCGGGACAGGTCGTCGGACGACTCCTCGCGGACCGTCATGTCCGCCTCGTCCTTGGTGAACCGGTAGTAGGTACCGTCCTCGACCGCGACGGTCGAGTCGATCATGCCGAGTCCCGCGCCGCGCTTCTCGTCGATCCACACCTGCGGCTCGGAGAAGCTGCCCGCGGAGAAGTCGGGCGTCGTGGCGGACAGCATCCGCTGGTACGACGTCGCGATGTCGCGGTCCTCGGGGGCGACGTCGTCCGGGTACAGCGCGGACGCCCAGTAGACGACGAACTGCCCTGTCTCGGGGTCCCACGTGGCCTCGGGGGCCCAGAGGTTGCCGGCGTTCGGGGGCGCGACCTCGACCTGCTGCTGGTCGGACCAGTGGACCAGGTCGTCCGACGACCAGACCATCATCGACCGGCTGCCGGTCTCCTGGGCGTCGCCGAAGTTCCCGCCGCCCGCGATCTTCAGGTCGGTGGCGAGCAGGTAGTACCGGCCGGTCTCGGGGTTGCGGGTGAGGAACGGGTCGCGCAGGCCCTGCGTGCCGAGAGTGGACTCGAGGACGGGCTCGCCGCCGTTCAGCGTGGTCCACGCGGTGGGGTCGTCGGCCTCGCTGACGGCCAGGTAGATCTTCTCGCCGCCGTCCTGCTCGCCGGCGAAGTAGGGGAAGACGTAGGCGCCATAGCCGGCGCCTACCGCTGACGTGGCCGTTGCCTGGGAGGCGGGGGCCGCCGGTGGCGGGACGGCCGCGGCCGCCGTGGCGGGCAGCGCGAGGGCGAGGGCCACCGCCAGGGGCGACGACCATCTGGATGGGGTATGCATCGTTGTAGAACCTCCGGTGAGTACGTCGTCGTACAGGTTCGGGGAGTGCGCCGCCCGCCCCGACCCGCCGACGGTTCTGATCGTGTACGCCAAACGGCGCAGAACGTTCGCGATCAGAACCGTCGGCCGGCGGGCCGGGGCGGGTGCGGTCAGGTGCGCCGCAGTGCGAGCAGCCGCTGCAGGACCACGAAGACCAGCAGCAGCGCGCCGATGACGATCTTGGTCCACCAGGAGCTGAGGGTGCCCTCGAAGGTGATGATCGTCTGGATGAGGCCGAGCACGAGGACGCCCAGCACGGAGCCGAGCACGAACCCGGTGCCGCCGGTGAGCAGTGTGCCGCCGATGACGACGGCCGCGATCGCGTCCAGCTCCATGCCGACGCCGGTCAGGGAGTAGCCCGACCGCGAGAACATGGCGAACAGCAGGCCGCCGAGGCCGGCGCAGGTGCCGCTGATGACGTACACCAGCACCTTGGTGCGCGCGACGGGCAGGCCCATGAGCTTGGCCGACTGCTCACCGCCGCCGATGGCGTACACGGTGCGGCCGAACTGCGTGTAGTGCAGCAGGTAGAACGCCACCGCCACCACGACCAGCGCGATCACCACGCTCGACGTGATCCGCCACTGCCCGCCGGCCCAGGTGTCCCAGGAGGCCAGGGCGACGAACGACGGGTCGTCGATCGGGATCGACTCCGGCGCCACGAGGAAGCACAGGCCGCGGGCGAAGAACA
Organism: Isoptericola sp. NPDC019482; assembly: GCF_040632295.1. NCBI lineage: Bacteria > Bacillati > Actinomycetota > Actinomycetes > Micrococcales > Promicromonosporaceae > Isoptericola > Isoptericola sp. NPDC019482. Next base: position 31,804 of record NZ_JBEYBQ010000027.1, on the reverse strand, counting down.
TCGCCGCGAGGGTCGCGATGAACGGCTGCACCTCGAAGACGTGCACCATCGCGCCCACCAGGAGCCCGATCAGCGAGCCGATGAGCACGACCAGCGGGATCACGACCCCGGCAGGGACCCCGGACTGCAGCAGGTAGGCCGCCGTCACGCCGGACAGCGCGAGCACCGAGCCGACGGAGAGGTCGATGCCGCCGGTGAGGATGACGAACGTCATCCCGACGGCCAGCACGATGAGGAACGCGTTGTTGATGAACAGGTTCGCGAGCACGCCCACGGACAGGAAGTTGTCGTAGCGCGCGCCGCCCACGACCAGCAGCAGCACGAACACCACGAGCGTGCCGACCACGGGAAGGTACCGACGGTCGACGCGCAGGCGTCGTCCGACGGACGGCACGCCGCCGGGGCTGGGCGCCCCACGGCGCGGGGAAGCGAGGGTCGTCATCAGGCCACCACCTTGTCCGTGGACACGTCCGCGGGCTTGTCGGACGGCGCGACCGGCGCCGCCCTGCCCCGCCGTCGTGTGCGTTCCAAGAGCTTGCGTCGCATCGCGGGCGACTGGAGCAGCGTCACCGCCGCGACCACGAGCGCCTTGAACAGCGGCGTCACGAGCGGCGAGATGCCGACGTTGGTCACCGTGAGCGACAGCGTCGCGATGATGAGCACGCCGACGAACGTGCCGGAGAGCGAGAACTTGCCGCCGGCCAGCGACGTGCCGCCGATGACGACCGCGAGGATCGCGTCCAGCTCGATGAACAGGCCGGCGTTGTTCGCGTCGGCCGCCATGACGTTGGACGACAGGATCAGCCCGGCGAGCGCGGAGAACAGCCCCGACAGCGCGAAGACGGTCCACACGATGGTCCGCGCGCGGACGCCGGCGAGCCGGCTCGCGGCAGGGTTGATGCCGACCGACTCGACGAGCATCCCGAGCGCCGTGCGCCGCACGAGCAGCGCGACGAGCGCGAAGACTCCGAACGCCACGAGCGTCGCGACCGGGAGCCCGAGCCAGTACCCGGCGCCGAGCATCTTGAACGGGGCGCTCGTGACCGTGGTGATCTGCCCCTCGGTGATGAGCATCGCGACGCCGCGGCCGGCGGTCATGAGGATGAGCGTCGCGATGATCGGCTGGATCCCGAGCACGGACACGAGGAACCCGTTCCAGACGCCGAGCACCAGGCCGAGCGCGAGCGCCATCCCGATGGCGAGGAGCACCGTCGTCGTCGACGCCGGGTCCGGCGCGCCCGCGATGAAGGTGAGGGCCACCGCCCCCGAGATCGCGACGACCGCGCCGACGGAGAGGTCGATGCCGCGCGTGGCGATCACGAGCGACATGCCGAGGGCGACCAGCATGAGCGGGGCGCAGTTGCGCAGGATGTCGATCGGCGACCCGAAGAGGTGGTCGTCGAGGATCGACACGGACAGGAAGCCCGGCCGGACGGCCGTGTTGACGGCGAGCAGCGCCACCAGCGCGACCACGGGCCAGAACAGGTGATGGCGCACGACGGCGCCGAACCCGCCGGCGGCCTGGGATGTGGGCATCAGCGGTCCCCTCCGCTCGCGATGAGCTCGACGACGTCGTCGACGCCGACGGTGTCGGTGTTGGTCAGCTCGGCGACCTTCTGCCGGTCGCGCATGACGGCGATGCGGTGGCTGAGCCGCACCACCTCCTCGAGCTCGGCGGAGATGAAGAGCACCGCCATGCCGCGCCCGGCGAGGTCGGACACCAGGCGCTGGATCTCCGCCTTGGCGCCGACGTCGATGCCGCGGGTCGGCTCGTCGAGGATGAACAGCTCGGGGGCGGTGGCCAGCCAGCGCGCGAGAAGAACCTTCTGCTGGTTGCCGCCCGAGAGGTTGCGCAGCAGGGCGTCGGGGTTGGCGGGCCGGATGTTGAGCGCCTCGATGTACCGGTGCACGATCTCGTCCACCTGCTTGCCGGGCAGCGGGCGCAGCCAGCCGCGCTCCGCCTGGAGGCCGAGCACGATGTTCTCGCGCACGGTGAGGTCACCGACCACGCCCTCGGCCTTGCGGTCCTCGGACGAGAACGCGATCTTCCGGGAGATCGCCGCACGCGGCGTGCGCAGCCGGGTGTCGGTGCCCTTGACGGACAGCGTGCCGGTGTCGGACCGGTCCGCCCCGGCGAGCAGCCGGGCCACCTCGGTGCGGCCGGAGCCGAGCAGGCCGGCGAGGCCCACGACCTCGCCCTCGTGCACGTCCAGGTCGAACGCCTGCACGGAGCCGCGGCGGCCGAGCCCCACGGCCCGCACGAAGGGCTTGCCCCGGGCCGTGTCGACGGCGTGCTCGGTGCGGACCTCCAGGTCCTCGAGCACCTCCATCGACCGGCCGATCATCCGGGAGACGAGCTCGCTCCGGCTGATCTCCGTCGTGCGGTACTCCCCCACCCGCACGCCGTTGCGGAGCACGGTCATGCGGTCGGAGAGCTCGAAGACCTGCTCGAGGAAGTGGGAGACGAACAGGATCGCGACGCCCTGGTCGCGCAGCCGGCGCACGACGGCGAAGAGCCGCGCGACCTCGTCGGCGTCGAGGCTGGACGTCGGCTCGTCGAGGATGAGCACCTTGGCGTCCACCACCATGGCCCGGCTGATCGCGACGAGCTGCTGCACGGCGATCGAGTGCGAGCCGAGCGAGGAGGCGGGATCGATGTCGAGCCCCATGGTGGCGAGGTGCTCGGCCGCCCGGCGGCGCGTGCGGGGCCAGTCGATGGCGCCGAACCGCCGGGGCTCGTTGCCGAGCATGATGTTCTCCGCGACCGTGAGGTTCTCGCAGAGGTTGACCTCCTGGTACACGGTCGCGATCCCCGCGGCCTGGGCCTCGCCCGGGCCGGAGAACCGGTGCGGCTCGCCGTCGACGAGGATCTCGCCGGAGTCGATGCCGTAGACGCCCGTGAGCGCCTTGATCAGCGTGGACTTCCCCGCGCCGTTCTCGCCCATGAGCGCGTGCACCTCGCCCGGCAGGAGCCGGAGGTCCACGCCATCGAGCGCCTTGACGCCCGGGAACTCGATGGAGATCCCGGTCATCTCGACGACGGGGCGCGCGTCCTCGGGTCGGGCGTCGCGGGTGCTGCCGGCGTCGCCGGCGTCCGATGGCGTCATCCTTGACCTTCCGTGGAGCGCGGTGGGTGCGGCGCGGGCGTCCCGCACCGCACCCACCGCGGGTCTCGTGGAGCGTACCGACGATCAGTACTGACGGTCCGGCAGCGCGGCCTTCGCGGCCTCCTGGTCGAACGCCTCGTCCTGGGTGACGATGCGCTTCTCGACCGCCTCGCCGGCCACGACCTTCTTCGCGATCTCCGCGAGGTCCGGGCCGAGCAGCGGGTTGCACTCGACGATGTAGTTGATCTTGCCGTCGGCGAGCGCCTGCATGCCGTCCTTGACGCCGTCGACCGTGATGATCTTGATGTCCTTGCCCGGCACCTTGCCCGCGGCCTCGATCGCCTCGATGGCGCCCAGGCCCATGTCGTCGTTGTGGGCGAAGACCAGGTCGATGTCGTCGTACTTCTGCAGGAAGCCCTCCATCACCTGCTTGCCCTCGGTGCGGGTGAAGTTGCCGGTCTGCGAGTCGATCATCTCGATGTCCGAGCCCGCGATCGCGTCGGCGAAGCCCTGCTGCCGGTCGATCATCGGCGCGGCGCCGGTGGTGCCCTGCAGCTCGACGGCCTTGTAGCCCTCGCCGTCGTACTGCTCCACGGCCCACTCGCCGGCGCGCTTGCCCTCCTCGACGAAGTCCGATCCGATGAACGACTCGTAGAGGGTGTCGTCCTCGGAGTTGACGGCCCGGTCGGTGAGGATCACCGGGATGCCGGCGGACTTGGCCTCCTCGAGCACGGCGTCCCAGCCGGTCTCGACGACGGGCGAGAACGCGATGACGTCGACCTGCTGCTGGATGTAGGACCGGATCGCCTGGATCTGGTTCTCCTGCTTCTGCTGCGCGTCGGAGAACTTGAGGTCGAAGCCGTTCTCCTTCGTGAGCGTGTCCTGGATGGACTTGGTGTTGGCCGCGCGCCAGCCGGACTCCGCCCCGACCTGCGAGAAGCCCAGGACGATCGTGTCCGAGGCCGCGGCCGACTCGCCGCCGCCGTCCCCGCCGCCTTGGGGCGCCTGCTCGCTGCTGCACGCGACCAGCGAGGCCGCCGTGAGCGCCGTGACGAACAGCGCCGCACCGGCGCGCCGGAAGTTCTTGCTCATGATCTCCTCCTCGAGACGCCGGCCGACCGGGGGACCCGGTCCGTGGGTCTTCTCTGACCCTCCGGCAACGCTTGTGTGACCGCTAACATAGCGGAGATGTGACCGGTCACAATAGGGGCCGTCCAGGAATCCACGTCACGATCGCGTAACGCCCCTCGGCGGGCTCGCCGGGGGTCAGGCGCCGGGGTCGGGTTCGTCCAGCTCCGCGGCGATCATCTCGACGATGGTGTCCACCGTGACGCCGGGCCCGTTGCTCAGCTCGCCGATCTTCTCGCGGTCCTTGAGCACCACGATGCGGTCGGCGAGGCGCACCACCTCCTCCAGCTGGGAGGAGATGAAGACGACGGCGACGCCCTCGCCCGCGAGGCGCGCCACCCGGCGCTGGATCTCGAGCTTGGCGGCGATGTCGATGCCACGCGTCGGCTCGTCGAGGATGAGGACGTGCGGCCGGGTGGCCAGCAGCCGGGCGAGCAGCACCTTCTGCTGCGTGCCACCGGACAGCTCGCCGGCCGGACGGTCCAGGTCGTCGGACGACAGGTGCAGCGCGTCGAGGTAGGTGTCGACGACGGCGTCCTGCTCGCCGCGCGACAGCGGCCGCGACCAGCCGCGCAGCGCCTGCAGCGCCAGGACGATGTTCTCCCGCACCGTGAGCCCCGCGACGATGCCGTCGGTCCGCACGTTCTCGCTCGACATCGCGATCCGCGAGCGCAGGGCGGCGGACGGGCTGCGCAGCTGCACCCGGACGCCGTCGAGCCACAGCTCGCCGCGGTCGGCCCGCTCCGCCCCGCTCATCAGCCGGGCCAGCTCGGTGCGCCCGGAGCCGCGCAACCCCGCGAGGCCCACGACCTCGCCCCGGGACAGCTCCAGGTCGGTCGGCTCGAGCACGCCCTGTCGTCCCAGGGCCGCTGCCCGCAGCGTCGGCTCGCCCGTGGCCGCGTAGTGGTGCGCGAGCCGCTGCGAGTGCAGCGCCTGGAGCGCGTCGATGTCCTCGCCGAGCATCTTGGAGATCACCTCGGCGCGCTCGACGTCCGCCGTCCGGAACTCCGCGACGACCCGGCCGCCCCGCAGCACCGTCATCCGGTCGCTCACCTCGAAGACCTGCTCGAGGAAGTGCGAGACGAACAGCACCGCGACGCCCTGGTCGCACAGGCGGCGCACGACGCCGAGCAGGCGGGCCGCCTCGTCCGCGTCCAGGCTCGACGTCGGCTCGTCCAGCACGAGCACGCGCGGCTCGAGGACGATCGCCCGGGCCACCGCGACGAGCTGCTTGGTCGCGGGCGACAGCGCCGACAGCGGCGCGCGCGGGTCGATGTCCTCGATCCCCAGCGCGGCGAGCGCCGCCGACGCCCGCGCCCGCGTGCGCCCCCAGTCGATGCCGAACCAGCCGCGCACCTCGTGCCCGATCATGACGTTCTCCGCGACCGTCAGGTGCGGGCTCAGGTGCGTCTCCTGGAAGACGGTCGCGATGCCGTCGGCGCGGCTCTGGGCGACGCTCGTCGGCGGGCTCGCGGCGCCGTCCACCACGACCGTCCCCGCCAGGATCGGCAGGGTCCCCGTGAGCGCGCCGATGAGCGTCGACTTGCCCGCACCGTTCTCCCCCATGAGCGCGTGCACCTCGCCGGGCCGCAGCACCAGGTCCACGTCGTCCAGGACGCGCACCCCCGAGCGCTCCACCGTGATCCCGCGCATCTCCACCACCGGGGCCGGCACCCCGGGCCGCGAGGTCATCCGCCGACCTTCCGCGGCGGGGCGCTCGACGCCCGCGCGACGAGCTCCGCGGGGATCTTCGTGACCGTCGGGATCTCCTGCTCCTCGATCGCGGACCGCAGGACGTCGACGACGGAGACGCCCAGGGCGTGGAAGTTCTGCCGCACGGTCGTCAGCGGGGGGATGACGTGCCGCGCCAGGGGGATGTCGTCGAACCCGACCACGCTCACGTCGTCGGGCACGGAGAAACCGCGGTCGTGCAGGCCGTGCACGAGGCCCACCGCCATGTCGTCGTTCGCGGCGAAGATCGCCGTGTACTCCGGGAGCTCGCGGATCCCGCGGGCGAAGTCGTAGGCGAAGTCCGCCGTCCAGTCCCCGACGACGATGGGCCGTTCGCGCAAACCCCACGACTTCGCCCGGGCGTGGAAGGACCGCTCGCGGGTGCGGGCGTCGAGCCAGTCCAGCGGGCCGGCCAGGTGCAGGATGTCGCGGTGCCCGAGCGAGACGAGGTGGTCGACGGCGAGCACGGTCCCCGCCTGCTGGTCGACGGTCACGGTGAGGAACGTCGGGTCCTTGTCGGGCTTGACGACGAGCACCGGCACGCCGACGGCGATGCGGCGCAGCGCGGCGATCGACGACGACCGTGGCGCCACGACGCAGAGCGCGTCGATCCCCTGCGCGACGAGGTGGTCGACCCCTTCCTGGGGGGTGATCTCCTCCCCCGCCCGCAGGAGCACGGAGGTCACCACGTACCCGGACGCGCGGGCGGCGGACTCGACGGCGTACAGGGTGCTGGTCGGCCCGAACGTCGCCGCGCTCTCCACGAGGACGCCGATGCGGCGGGTGCGCTGGGTGGCCAGGGCCCGGGCGGTCATGTTCGGCCGGTAGCCGAGCTCCTCGATGGCCTCCTCGACGCGGCGCCGGGTGGCCTCCCGGATGTTCGGGTGGTCGTTGAGCACCCGCGACACGGTCATGTGCGAGACACCGGCGAGCTGCGCGACCTGCCGGATGTTCGGCTTGTCGGCGGGACTCGCCATGCGGACCCTCCTGAGTTCGTGCACCGGGCCGGCCACCCCGGCCGACGGTTCTGATGCCGTACGTTATCGGGCGTTTCGCGTACGAGTTCCGAACCGTCGGCCGCGCGGGGTGGCGGCCGGCGACGTCAGGGCGCTGTCAGAGCCCCTGGGCGAGGCGGTAGTACACCTGGTTCCAGCGCACCTGGTCGGCGAAGCCGCGGCGCGTGGTGTCCTCGTCGATGACGAGCAGCTCGGTGCGCGCGATGTTCGCGAACACCTCGAACGCCTCGACGCCCGCCGCCGTCGACATCACCGTGTGGTGCGCGCCGCCGGCCGTGAGCCACGCCTCGGCGGAGGTGGTGAAGTCGGGACGCGGCGCCCAGACGGCGCGGGCGACGGGCAGGTTCGGCAGGTCCTGCGTCGGCGGCACGACGTCGACCACGTTCGCGGTGAGGCGGAAGCGGTCGCGCATGTCGGCGAGCGAGACGACGACGGCGCCCTCGGTCGCGTCGGCGTCGAACACCATGCGGACCGGGTCCTCCTTGCCGCCGATGCCGAGCGGGTGGATCTCCACCCGCGGCTTCGACGTCGTGAGGGACGGGCAGACCTCGAGCATGTGGGCGCCGAGGATGAGCTCGGCCCCGGGGGTGAGGTCGTAGGTGTAGTCCTCCATGAGGGAGGCGCCGCCGGGCAGCCCCTCGCCCATGACCTTGGCCGCGCGAACCAGGACGGCCGTCTTCCAGTCGCCCTCGGCGCCGAAGCCGTAGCCCTTGCCCATGAGGCGCTGCACGGCGATGCCGGGCAGCTGGCGCAGCGCGCCGAGGTCCTCGAAGTTCGTGGTGAACGCCTTGGCGCCGCGCTCCTCGAGGAACGCCTCCATAGCGATCTCCTGGCGGGCCGCGTAGCGCAGCGACTCGTGCCGCTCGCCGCCCTTGCGCAGCTCGGCGACGACGTCGTAGAGCTCCTCGTACTCGGCGACGAGCGCGTCGACCGCGGCGTCGTCCACGGCCTCGACGGCCTCGACGAGGTCGTTGACGCCCCACGTGTTCACGGAGACGCCGAAGCGCAGCTCAGCCTCGGTCTTGTCGCCCTCGGTGACGGCGACGTTGCGCATGTTGTCGCCGAAGCGCACCAGCTTCAGCTCGTGCGTGGCGGCCCAGCCCGCGGCGCCGCGCACCCAGGTGCCGACGCGGCGGGTCACGGCCGGGTTCGACGCGTGCCCGACGACGGTGGTGCGCGCGACGCCGAGGCGCGTGGCCAGGTAGGCGTACTCGCGGTCGCCGTGCGCGGCCTGGTTGAGGTTCATGAAGTCGAAGTCGATGTCCGCCCAGGGCAGCTCGACGTTCGCCTGCGTGTGCAGGTGCAGCAGCGGCTTGCGCAGCGCGTCCAGGCCCGAGATCCACATCTTGGCCGGGCTGAACGTGTGCATCCACGTGATGACGCCGAGCACCTTGTCGTCGGCGTTCGCGTCGAGCATCGCGCGGCGGATGGAGCCGGCGTCCTTGAGCACGGGCTTCCACACGACCTTCGCGGGCACGTCCGACGACGCGTCGAGCGCGCGGGCGACCTCCTGCGACTGCTGGGCGACCTGCTCCAGCGTCTCGGGGCCGTACAGGTCCTGGCTGCCGGTGAAGAACCAGACCTCGCGGTCGGCGTACGGCTTGCTCATGGGTGTCCTCTCAGGATCAGGTCTGGATCAGATCTGGTGCGGCGGGCGGCCGGCTCAGTGCTGGCCGTAGACGTTCTGGTAGCGGGCGTACAGGGAGTCGATGTGCTCCTGCGCGATCGGCAGCGGCTCGCCGAGCTGGCGCGACACGTGCACGGTGCGCGCCACCTCCTCGACCATCACGGCGGCCTTGACCGCGGCGCGCGCGTCCTTGCCGATGGTGAACGGGCCGTGGTTCTGCATGAGGACCGCCGGGCTGCGGTGACCGCTCAGGGTCTCGACGATGCCGCGGCCGATCGAGTCGTCGCCGATGATCGCGAACGGGCCCACGGGGATCGGGCCGCCGAACTCGTCGGCCATCATCGTGAGCACGCAGGGGATCTCCTCCGCGCGGGCGGCCCACGCCGTCGCGTAGGTGGAGTGCGTGTGCACGACGCCGCCCACCTCGGGCATGTGCGAGTACACGTAGGCGTGCGCAGCGGTGTCCGACGACGGCGAGCGGTCGCCCTCGATGAGGTTCGCGTCCAGGTCGCAGACGACCATCGACTCGGGGGTGATGTCGTCGTACGAGACGCCGGAGGGCTTGATGACGAGCAGGTCGCCCGAGCCGTCGGGGGTGCGGTCGTCGCGGACGCGCTCGGAGACGTTGCCGGCGGTCCACACGACGAGCTCCCAGCGGGGCAGCTCGGCGTGCAGGGCCGCGACCTTCTCCTTGGCGGCGTCGACGGCGGCGCGCAGGTGCGCGGGGACCTCGGTGGGGGTGCTCATGTGCTTCTCCAGTGCGGGGGGGCGGTTCGTCGACTGCGGGTGTCGTCAGAGGGCTGCGGTGGCGGCGCGCTCGACCGCGAGGCCGGCGGAGTACCGCTCCAGGTAGGCGGCGAAGCCGGCGACGTCGTCCGCGTCGGGCTCCGCGACGTCGAGCCGGGCGTCGGCGAAGACGCGCTCGGCCAGGTAGGCGTCGAGGGCGGGCGCGTCGCCGTCGGCCTCGGACCGCGCGGCGGCGTACGCCGCGAGGAGCGCGATGCCCCAGGCGCCGCCCTCCCCCGCCGTCTGGCCGACGGCGACGGGGGCGTCGATCGCGCCGGCGAGCAGGCGCTGGGCGACGCCCGCCGTCTTGAACAGGCCACCGTGCGCGAACATCGTGTCGATCGCGACGCCCTCGCCGTGCAGCACGCGCATGCCGAGCGCGAGGGTGCCGAACACGCCGTAGAGCTGCGTGCGCGCGAAGTTCGCCAGCGTGAGGCGGCTGTCGGGGGTGCGCACGACGAGCGGGCGCCCCTCGTCGAGGCCCGTGATGGGCTCGCCGGCGAGGTAGTTGTAGGCGAGCAGGCCGCCGCCGTCGGGGGCGCCGTCGAGCGCGGCCCGGAAGAGCGCGCCGAAGACGGCGTCCGGCTCGGCCGGCGCGCCGAGCGCGGCCGCGAACTGGCCGAAGACGCCGGCCCACGCGTCGAGCTCGCTGGCGCCGTTGTTGCAGTGCACCATCGCGACGAGGTCGCCGGCGGGCGTGGTGACGAGGTCGAGCTCGTGGTGCACGGAGGTCAGCGGCCGCTCGAGCACGACCATCGCGAAGATCGACGTGCCCGCGCTGATGTTGCCGGTGCGCGGCGCGACCGAGCCGGTGGCGACCATGCCGGTGCCGGCGTCGCCCTCGGGCGGGCACAGCAGCACGCCGGGCTGGAGGGTGCCCGTGGGGTCGAGCAGCGCGGCGCCCTCCGCGGTGAGCCGGCCGGCGTCCTCGCCCGCGGTGAGCACCTGCGGCAGCAGGCCCTCGACGTGCAGCCCCGGCCGCTTGGCAGCCGCGAGGTGGCGGAACTGCTCCAGCATCCGCGCGTCGTAGTCGCCCGTGGCCGGGTCGATCGGGAACATGCCGGACGCGTCGCCGACGCCGAGCACGTGGCGGCCGGTCAGCGCGCGGTGCACGTACCCGGCCAGGGTGGTGAAGGACGCGACCTGCGGCACGTGCGGCTCGTCGTCGAGGATCGCCTGGTAGAGGTGGGCGATCGACCAGCGCAGCGGGATGTTGTGCCCGAAGAGCGCGGAGAGCTCCGCGGCCGCCGGCCCGGTGTTCGTGTTGCGCCAGGTGCGGAACGGCACGAGCAGCTCGCCGTCGGCGTCGAACGGCAGGTAGCCGTGCATCATCGCCGAGACGCCCAGGGCCGCATAGGTCGTGGGGCGCACGCCGTAGCGTCGCTCGACGTCGGCCACGAGCGCGGCGTACGCACCCTGCAGCCCGGCGTGCACGGCGTCCAGCGAGTACGTCCACACGCCGTCCGCGAGCTCGTTCTCCCACGCGTGCGAGCCGCTGGCGAGCGGCGCGTGGTCCGGCCCGATGAGGCACGCCTTGATGTTGGTCGAGCCGAGCTCGATGCCGAGCGTCGTCCTCCCGGCGGCGATCGCGTCCCGGATCTCCGTCACGTCGCCCGTGCCCTGCTCCGACATCCCTGCTCCGTCCCCGCCCGGCCGGGCGTCGTGGTGGTCGATCCATGTTAGCGCTCACATGCAGCGCTCCCCAACCCGCGAGGTAGTCCCAGTCCGGTCGAGGTAGTCCCAGTCTCGCCGAGGTAGTCCCAGTCTGGCCGAGGTAGTCACCACCCTGCCGAGGTAGTGGACCAGACCACTACCTCGGCAGGAGGAGTACTACCTCGACAGGATCGTGACTACCTCGACAGGATCGTGACTACCTCGACAGGATCGTGACTACCTCGACAGGATCGTGACTACCTCGTCGAGTGGCCGGGCGTGACGACGTCGAGCCGTGCCGGCTCGCTGCGCACCTCGCCGTGGGCGTTGGCGACGACGGCGCGCACGAGCAGGCCGTCGGGCTCGCGCCCCGCGTGCTTGAGGGTCCAGCGGGCGGTGCCGCCCGTGGCGCGCGTCGCGGCGGCCGGGGCCGGCGACCAGGTGGCGCCCTCGTCGTCGGAGACCTCCCACGTGACGACCGGCACCGGCGTGCCGGACACCGCGACCTCGAACGACGCGGGCCGGTTGCCGCGGACGGTCACGTCGCGCGGGTCCGCCGTGACGGTCGGCTCCTCGACCGTCTGGTCCACCGTCGGCCACCCGTCCTCCCACCCGAGGCGCTGGAGGCCGAGCGTCGGGAAGCCGGGGATCTCCGCGTTCGCGGCGTCGTAGTAGTGGAAGGCGAGGACGCCGTCGGACACCGACTGGCCGCCCGGGCCCACGACCGCTCCGTGCGACGAGAGCAGCACCGTGCCGCCGCCGTCGGCCATGTCCTTGCCGCCGGAGTCGAGGTACGGCCCGGCGACGTCGCGCGACCGGCCGACGGCCACCTGGTAGGTGCTGTCGAGGCCCTGGCAGCACCGGTCGAACGACACGAACAGGTAGTACCAGCCGTCGTGCTCGGTGATGTACGGCGCCTCGACCGGGTTACCCGCCATCATGCGGTCGACCAGGTGCGTGGCGTTCTCCAGCGCGCCGTCGGCGAGCTTGCCGCTGGGCCACTCGAGCTCGACGAGGAAGACGCCGTACCAGTACGAGCCGATCGCCATGTACGGGGTGCCGTCCGCGCCCTCGACGATGCCCGCGTCGATGGCGTTGAAGGTCTTGCCGCCGGCGATGTCGTTCGGCGAGCTGATGACCGGACCCTGGTCGACCCACGCGTAGTCCGGGTCGTCCGGGTCGAGCGTCGTGTTGGTGGCGAGGGCCGTGACCGACGTGTTCGTGCCGAAGCGCGACGCCGAGTAGTAGAGGTAGTAGGTGCCGTCGTGCTCGTACACCTCCGGCGCCCACAGGTTGTCGGGCAGCACGCCGCTGCCGTCCGCCGCGAAGCGCTCGTCGATCCAGGCGGGGATCTCGTCCCAGACGGTGCCGTCGAAGGCCCAGGTCACGCCCTCGTCGTGGCTCGACCACATCTGGATGGTGCCGCCCTTCTCGCGGTTCACCAGCCCCGTGGTGTACACGCGCCAGGTGCCGTCGTCGTCGACGACGAGCGCAGGGTCGTGCACCGGCGAGGTCTCGCCGGTGACCGAGAGGCCTCCGGTCGGGTCGGTCGCCGCCGGACGGCCGCGCTCGGCCGCGTCGGGGGTGGCGGTGGCGGGGCCGACGGCGGTGGCGGCGACCAGAGACGCGCCCAGCAGGGCCGTCGTCAGCACCCCGGCCGCGGCGGCCCGGACCCGCCTGAGAGATCTGTGCATCGTGACTCCTCTACAACGATGTAGAACTGCGAACGCGCCGAATCTACCCAGCCGCCACGACGGCGGTCAACGAACGGGTCGGCGAGCGGGCCGGCGAAGAGCTCCACGAGGAGGTCGACGACCTGCGGTCAGCGGGCGGGCGGCGGCGCCGTGCTGGAGCGCACCACGAGCTCGGGCACGATCCGCTCGGTCGGCACGCTGGCGTCGGCCAGCGCCGCGACGACCATCGCCACGCTCCGCTCCCCCAGCACCCCGAACGGCTGGCGCACCGTGGTCAGCGGGGGCACGAAGTACGCCGCGCCCGCGACGTCGTCGAAGCCCACCACGGACACGTCGTCGGGCACCGAGAGCCCCCGCTCCCAGAACGCGCGCAGGACGCCGAGCGCGAGCTGGTCGTTCCCCGCGAACACCGCCGTAGGGCCCTCGTGCGCCACCACGGCCTCGGCCAGGTCGCGACCGGCGGCGTACCCGTCGCCGGCGGACCAGGTGCAGTACCGCGGGCGGCTCGGCGAGATCCCCCGCGCCTCGAGCGCCTCCCGCCAGCCGGCGGCGCGCTCGCGGGCGTCGAACCAGTCCTGCGGGCCGGCCACGTGCAGGACGTCGCGGTGCCCCAGGTCGAGCAGGTGCTCGGTCGCGGCGCGCGCCCCCGCGCGCTGGTCGACCGCGAGCGACAGCGTCGTCGGGCCGGCCGCCGTCGTGCCGGCGTCGCGCGGCAGCTTCTCCAGTGCCGCGACCACGAGCACCGGCACCGGCGCCCGGAAGGACTCGACCGCGGCGGCGACGTCGTCCTGCGGCGCGATGACGACGATCGCCTCGACGCCCTGGTCCATGAAGTGCTCCAGGGCCTCGTGCATCGCCTCGGCGTCGTAGCGCCGCAGCGTCGCGACGGAGACGAAGTACCCCTGGTCACGCGCCGCACCCTCGATGGCGATGAGCGTGCTGGTCGGCCCGAACAGCGCCGAGCCGGTCGTCACCACGCCGAGGGTCGTCGAGCGCGCCGTGGCCAGCGCGCGGGCGGCGCTGTTGCGCCGGTAGCCGAGGCTCGCGATGGCCTCCAGCACCCGCTCGCGCGTCTCGCCGCGCACGCTCGGGTGGTCGTTGAGCACCCGGGAGACCGTCTGGTGCGAGACCCCGGCGACCGCCGCGACGTCGGCCATGGACGGGCGCCGCGACCGAGGACGCGTCGCCTGCCCGCCGGCGTCGGTCATCGCTCCTGCGCCGCGTTCCTCGCGTCGACCTCGTCGAGCACCCGGCGCAGGTAGGTGAGCGTGAGCTTGCCCGCCGCCCGGTCGTACTGCTCCTCGTAGCCGTGCTTGGTGTACATGGCGAGGTTCTTCTTCGAGTCCTTGCCCGTGAACGCCCACACCTCCGTCACCTCGGACGGCAGGAACTGCAGGATCGCGAACATCAGCGACGTGCCGATGCCCTTGGCCTGCTGGTCCGGCGCGACGGCGAGCCGCCCGAGCGTCGCCTTCGGCCCCTCGATCTCCAGGCGCAGCGACCCCACCAGGCGGTGTCCCTCCCACGCTCCGACCGTCACGACGTCGTCGCGCGCCATGTCGTCGCGCAGCTCGTGCAGCGTCTGCGTCAGCGGCGGGATGTGCGGGTCGTCGTACAGCTGCGCCTCGCTGACGAACGCCGCCCGACGCAGCGTCAGCAGCTCGCCCGCCTGGTCGTCCTCGACCAACGCGATCCGCAGCGTGTCGTCGCCGTTCCCCTGGTTGACTTCCTGGGCGTCAGTGCCGCGTGCCTCGCTCATGAGGACATCGTGGCAGACCGACGGCGGACGTGTCGTCGCGCGCCCGGGGCCGTCGGTGACAATGGGCGGGTGACGACCGAATGGGTGCTGACCCTCTCCTGCCCCGACCGCCCCGGGATCGTGCACGCCGTCGCGGGCGTGCTGGCCGAGCACGGCGGCAACATCACCGAGTCGCAGCAGTTCGGGGACCCGGCGTCGGGGCTGTTCTTCATGCGGGTGCAGGTGGCGCTCGACGTCGAGGAGGCGGCCGGGCGCGACGCGCTCACGGCCGCGGTCGCGCCGGTGGCGGAGCGGTTCGGCATGACCTGGGAGCTGGACGTCGTCGGCCGCCGCCTGCGCACGCTGGTGCTGGTCAGCAAGGCGCCGCACTGCCTGGTGGACCTGCTGTACCGCGAGCGGTATCAGGGCATGCCGGTCGACGTCGTCGGCGTCGTCGGCAACCACGCCGACCTCGAGGACATGGCGGCGTTCTACGGCAAGCCGTTCCACCACGTGCCGGTCACGAAGGACACGAAGGCGCAGGCGGAGGACCGCCTGCGGGAGCTGGTGGCCGAGCTCGACGTCGAGCTGGTCGTCCTCGCGCGGTACATGCAGATCCTGTCGGACGAGCTGTGCCGCGACCTGCAGGGCAAGGTCATCAACATCCACCACTCGTTCCTGCCGAGCTTCAAGGGCGCGCGCCCGTACGCCCAGGCGCACGACCGCGGCGTCAAGCTCATCGGCGCGACGTCGCACTATGTCACGGGCGACCTCGACGAGGGCCCGATCATCGAGCAGGACGTCGAGCGCGTCGACCACTCGCGGGCCGTCGCGGACCTCGTCGCCATCGGCGAGGACGTCGAGCGCCGCACCCTCGCGCGCGCCGTGCGCTGGCACGCCGAGCACCGCGTGCTGCTCGACGGCCACCGCACCGTCGTCTTCCGCTGACCCCCCTGCCGAACAGGCGGTTGACACCGTGATGGGCGGCCAAGTCTCCCCATCACGGTGTCAACCGCCTGTTCGGCGAGGATCCGGGTCAGGCCACCGAGACCTCGACGAGGGTGTTCCACGGGTCGTCGAAGCGCAGGGTCTGGCCGTCGTCGCGCGCCGCGACTCCGGCGTGCTTCAGCCGGTCGGCGAGCGCGCCGACCTCGTCGCGCGTCGGCACGGTGAGCGCCACCTGCCCGAGCCCGAGCGTCGCGGCCCGCGGCCCGGCGCCCGCGCTGTTCCAGGTGTTCATCGCCATGTGGTGGTGGTAGCCGCCGGCGGCGACGAACAGCGCGCCGTGGAACGTCGCCATGATCTCGAAGCCGAGGGTGTCGACGTAGAACCGCTGCGCCGTGGGGATGTCGCCCACCTGGAGGTGGACGTGCCCGACCTGCGCAGCCTGCCCCGAGGTGCCCGCCAGGGCGTCCTCGGTGAGGTGCCGCTGCAGGAACTCCTGCGGGTCGAACCAGTCGGAGCCCATGGCGACGCGGCCGCCGCCGTCGTGCTGCCAGACCTCGCGCGGGCGGTCCCAGTAGAGCTCGATGCCGTTGTCCTCGGGGTCCGTGAAGTAGAACGCCCGCGACACCCAGTGGTCGGAGTTCCCCGCGAACCGCGACAGCGGGTGCCGCGCGGCGTGCGCCACGGCGGCGGCGAGCGCCGCCTCCGTGTCGAACAGCACGGCCGTGTGGAACAGCCCGGCCTGGTTGCGCGACGTCGCCGGCAGCCCGGGCGTGTGCTGGAGCGCGACGACGGGCACCCCGCCGCGCCCGAGCACCACCCGGCCGGGCGCACCGAGGGCGGGTAGCTCCTCGAGCGCGATCGCCTCGCGGTAGTAGGCGCTCATCGCGCCGAGGTCACCCACGTGCAGGGTGACGGCGCCCATCGCGGTCTCGGCCGCGAGGAGGTCGGGACGGCGGGTCGGCGAGGACTGCGAGGTCATGGTCGGCTCCTGGCGTTGGGGGACGAGGGTCAGAGCAGTGCGAACCCGGTGGTCCACTGCGTTGCCTCCCCCGCGGCGAGGGTCAGCTGCAGGAACCCGAGCGACTCGAGCTCGCGGGCACGCTTGAGCGACCCGGCGTCGACGACGCGGACGGCGGAACCGTCGAACGCGGCGGCGAACGCGGCCTTGGCGTCGGCGTCGTCGCCCGCGACGAGGACGGTCGTGGGCACGCCGCCCACGGTGCCGCTCACGAGCGTCGCGGCGAAGTTCGTGTTGAACGCCTTGAGCACCGTCGCGTCGGGCAGCTTCTCGGCCAGCCCGGCGGCGGCGGAGGAGTCGGCGGGCACGACGAGCGCGTCGAAGGTGGCGAAGTCGAGCGGGTTGGTGAGGTCGACGACGGTGCGGCCGGCGAGCTGGTCGCCGTAGGTCGCCACGACGTCGTCGAGCGCCGGGTACGGCAGCGCCAGCACGACGATCTCGCCTGTGAGCGGCTCGCCGAACGCGGCGGCGGTGACGGCGGGGTCCACCGCGGCGGCCTCGGCGACGTCGCGGGCCACGACCTGCACGTCGTTCCCGCCGGCGAGCGCGAGCCCGGCGATCGCGGTGCCCATGTTCCCGGCGCCGATGATGCTGATGGTGGCCATGGTTCCTCCTGAGGATCCGTCGTCGACCCGTTTGGTTGACGCTACAACCAACATAGACCGCTATAGTTGTAGCGTCAACCTTCGTTCGGGGGTGACGGAACAGGAGGGCGATCACGTGACCACGACCCGGCGCACGACGGCGGCCGACGACGAGCCGCGCTGGCTCGACGCCGAGCAGATGCGCACATGGCTCCGGCTGCAGGCGGTGATCGAGCTCCTGCCCGCCACGCTCGACCAGCAGCTGCGCCGCGACGCGGACCTCACCCACTTCGAGTACATGGTGCTCGCGATGCTGTCCGAGGCGCCCGGTCGAGACCTGCGCATGACCGAGCTCGCCCGCCTCACCAGCGCCACGCTCCCCCGCCTCTCGCACGTGGCCCGCCGGCTCGAGGCGCGTGGCTACGTCGAGCGCTGCACCGCGCCGGACGACCGTCGCGCGACGATCGCGCACCTCACCGACGAGGGCTGGCGCAAGGTCGTCGCGAGCGCCCCGGGCCACGCGCGCACGGTGCTCCAGGACGTCTTCGACGACCTCGACCCGGACGAGGTCAGCACCCTCGCCGGCGCCCTCGACAAGGTCCTCGCGCACATCGACCCGCACGACCGCTTCGGCCTCGGCGAGCGCTCCGCCCGCTGAGCCGCGCCGCCCCATAGCCCGGACCACCCCCGACCTCGACGACGAATTCACCCGCCGGGGTTGTATCGAAAACGTTTTCTACCTAGCCTCGGGTCGTCGGCGACCCCGACCGCTCGATGACGAGGCCTCGTGGCAGAGCACCACTCAAGGATGAGCACGCTCGAGAACGAAGGATGGGATCGATGAAGCGCACGACGACGCGATGGCGCGCCGCGGTGGGAGCGACGGTGGCCGGTCTCGGCATCCTCGCCGCGACCGCCCTGAGCGCGCAGGCCGCCGGGAGCACGCTGCACGAGGCGGCAGCGGACCAGGGCCGCTACTTCGGCACTGCCCTCGCGCAGGGCAAGCTGAACGACTCGCAGTACACGACGATCGCGGACCGCGAGTTCGGCATGATCACGGCCGAGAACGAGATGAAGATGGACGCCACCGAGCCGCAGCAGGGGGTGTTCAACTACTCCGCCGGCGACCGGATCGCCGACTGGGCCACCAGCCACGGCAAGCGGGTGCGCGGTCACGCGCTCGCGTGGCACTCCCAGCAGCCGGGTTGGATGCAGAACATGAGCGGCTCGCAGCTGCGGCAGGCGATGCTCAACCACGTCACCCAGGTCGCGACGCACTACCGCGGCAAGATCTACGCGTGGGACGTGGTCAACGAGGCGTTCGCCGACGGTTCCTCCGGCGCCCGGCGTGACTCCAACCTCCAGCGCACGGGCAACGACTGGATCGAGGCGGCGTTCCGCGCCGCCCGGGGGGCGGACCCGAACGCGAAGCTCTGCTACAACGACTACAACACCGACAACTGGAGCCACGCCAAGACGCAGGCCGTCTACCGCATGGTCGCCGACTTCAGGTCCCGCGGCGTGCCGATCGACTGCGTCGGCTTCCAGGCCCACTTCAACAGCGGCAACCCGGTGCCGAACAACTACCACGAGACGCTGCAGAACTTCGCCGACCTCGGCGTGGACGTGCAGATCACCGAGCTGGACATCGAGGGCTCCGGCAGCTCGCAGGCCGAGCAGTACCGGGGCGTCACACAGGCGTGCCTCGCGGTCTCACGGTGCACCGGCATCACCGTGTGGGGCGTGCGCGACACGGACTCGTGGCGGGCGAGCGGCACCCCCCTGCTCTTCGACGGCAACGGCCAGAAGAAGGCCGCCTACACCGCGGTCCTGAACGTCCTCAACGACGGCCAGGGCGTCCCCGGCGACGGCGACCCCGACCCGGGCGAGACCACCCCGCCGCCCACCGGTGGCAACGGCTGCACGGCCACCTACTCCGAGGGGCAGAAGTGGGGCGACCGCTTCAACGGGACCGTGACCATCAAGGCCGACCGGAACATCTCGTCCTGGACCTCCACCGTGACCGTCAGCTCCGCCCAGCGCATCAGCGCCACCTGGAACGGCGCGCCCACCTGGGACTCGTCGGGCAAGGTCATGACGATGCGCCCGGCCGCCAACGGGACGCTGTCCGCCGGGCAGACGACCTCGTTCGGCTTCACCGTGATGCACGGCGGGGACTGGACGTGGCCCACCGTCAGCTGCTCGGCCTCCTGAGCCGCTGACCTCGAAACCCCTGAGGGCCGCGGGGCACCCCTCCCCGTGGCCCTCAGGCCGCGCCGGTGATCGCCGCGAGGATCTCCTCGTGCGCGGCCGTCGCCGGGAACGACCCGTTGTTCCGGCCGTGCCGCAGCACCTCGATGCGGTCGGAGACCGCGCGCACGTCGTTGAGGTTGTGGCTGATGAGGATGACGCCCAGCCCCAGCTCGCGCAGGCGCTGGATGTGCGTGAGCACCTCGGCGGTCTGCGCCACCGAGAGCGCCGCCGTCGGCTCGTCGAGCACCACGATGCGGGGCTGGCCGATGAGGGTGCGCGCGATGGCGACCGCCTGGCGCTGTCCGGCGGACAGGTGCCGCAGCGGGGTCCGCACCGAAGGGATCCGGATCGTGAGGTGCTCGAGGAGCGCGCGGGTCTCGGTCTCCATGTCGCCGTCGCGCAGCAGCCCCGCCCGCCCGCGCAGCTCCTGCCCCAGGAACACGTTCGCCGTGACGTCGAGGTTCTCGCACACTGCCAGGTCCTGGAAGACGCTCGCGATGCCGAGCTGGTTCGCCGCCGACGGCGACGGGATCGACACGGGATCGCCGTCGATCTCCAGCTGCCCCGAGCTGGGGCTGAGCACGCCCGCCACGATCTGGGCGAGCGTCGACTTGCCCGCCCCGTTGTCCCCGACCAGGGCGACCACCTCGTGCGCGTGCACCTCGAGGTCCACGTCGACGAGGGCCTCGACGGCGCCGAAGTACCTGCTGACCTGCCGCAGCGCGAGCAGCGGCGTGCGTCCCCTCACCGGTTCCCCTCTCCTGTGCGGACCTGGCCCACGACGACGGCGCCGCGGGCCGCGTCGTCGGGCTGCTCCAGCAGGTCGGTGTGCTGCAGCGCGAGCGCGAGCGCTCCCTCCAGCTCGGCGCGCGTCCCCAGCGCCGCGGGCACCACCTCGAGAGGCGTGACCTGCTGCAACAGGGTCCGGCGGCGCAGCGCCTCGCGCAGCGGCCCGAGGAAGACCTCGCCCGTCGCGGCCAGCGCGCCCCCGACGACGACGAGCTCCGGGTTGAGCGACGTCGCCAGCCCGGCCACGACACCGCCGACCACCGTACCGGCGTCGGCGACGATCTCCCGACAGCCCGGGTCGTCCTCGTTCGTCAGGCGCACGACGTCGGCGAGGGTGAGGTTCCCGTGGCTGCTGCGCAGCGGCTCGAGCAGCGCCCGGTCCCCCACGACCGTGTCCAGGCAGCCGCGGCTGCCGCACGAGCAGATGTTGCCGGCCGGGTCCACCTGCACGTGCCCGATCTCGCCCGCCGTGCCCGCGACGCCGCGGTGCACGCGGCCCGCCAGCACGATGCCGGCCCCGACACCGTGGCCGGCGCGGACGTACAGCGCGTCGTGGACCTCGCGGGCGGCGCCCACCGTGCTCTCGGCGAGCGCGCCCAGGTTCGCGTCGTTGTCCACGAACACCGGCCGCGCCAGCCGCTTGGCCAGCACCTGCGCCACGGGCACGCCGTCCCAGCCGCGCAGGATGCCCCGCACGGTGACCTGCCCGCTGGAGGCGTCGACCGGCGCCGGCAGGCCGAGGCCGATGCCGAGCACCTCGTCGAGCTCCGACCCGACCCGCTCCAGCAGGTCGACGACGAGCAGGGCCGCGCGGTCGAGGCTCGTGTCGGCGCGGTGCTCCGCCGGCAGCGGCAGCACCTGCTCGGCGAGGACCTCGTGCGACACGTCCGCGATCGCCACCGTGAGCTGCCGCGTGCCCACCAGCACGCCCGCGACGAGCCCCACGCGGTGGGCGAGGGTGACGAGCTGCGCGCGCCGGCCCGAGCGGATCGTGTTGCGCACCTCGACCAGCTCGGCGGCGACGAGCTCCTTGACGATGGTCGACACGGTGGCGGGCGAGAGCCCGGTGGCCCCGGTGAGCTCGACCTGCGTCAGCCCGCCGTGCCGTTTCACCGCGTCGACGACGCGCGCGCGGTTCGCCTCGCGCAGCGACGACTGCGATCCCACCATCGGCAGCCGTCCTCTCACGCCGGGGAGTCTATGGTGCGACGACGCGCGGGGCGGCGGTCGTCCGCCGCCCCGCGCGTCGACGCGGGATGGTCCGGCCCCGGCCGGACCCCCAGGTCAGCGCAGCACCGAGGCGCGACGCTTGTTGTAGATGTCGAACGCGACCGCGAGCAGCAGCACCAGGCCCTTGACGACCTGCTGCATCGACTGCGGCACGCCCATCAGCTGCATGCCGTTGGACATGACGGCCATGATCAGACCACCGATCATGGCGCCGCCCACGCGGCCGACGCCGCCGGTGGTCGACGCGCCACCGATGAAGCACGCGGCGATCGCGTCGAGCTCGAACATGTTGCCGGCGCCCGGCTGGGCGCCGTTCATGCGCGAGGAGTAGACCACGCCGGCCACCGAGGCCAGGACGCCCATGTTCACGAAGATCCAGAAGTTGACCTTCCGGACCTTCACGCCGGACAGCTCGGCCGCGTGCCGGTTGCCGCCCACGGCGTAGACGTGCCGGCCGAAGACCGACTTCTGCGTGACCAGCGTGTACGCGATGATCAGCACGGCGAGGATGATGAGCACGATCGGCAGGCCGCGCGAGATGGACAGCTGGTACCCGAACCACATCACCACGACGGCGACCGCGACGAGCTTGACCACGAACAGCGGCATCGACTCGACCGTCTGCTGGTAGGCGATCTTGCCCTGGCGCGTGCGCCACTGGCTGACGCCGAAACCGACCACGGCGATGCCGAAGATGACCAGCGTGAAGACGTCGAACCCGTTGCCGCCGAGCAGGCCGTTGAGGAACCCGTTGGCGATGTCGTAGTAGGTGCCGCCGAACGGCGACAGCGACTTGTTGTCCAGCACGAGGAACGTCAGGCCGCGGAACAGGAGCATGCCGGCCAGGGTCACGATGAAGCCGGGGATCCCGACGTACGCGACCCAGAAGCCCTGCCAGATGCCGACGAGGAGGCCGACGAAGAGCGCGGCCAGCACGCCGACGTACCAGGGCATGCCCTGCCGGACGACGACGACGGCGCTCACGGCCCCGGTGAGGGCGACCACCGAGCCGACGGACAGGTCGATCTGCCCCGCGACGATGATCATCACCATCCCGATCGCGAGGATCAGGATGTAGGAGTACTGCAGGACGATGTTCGTGAGGTTCGTCGGCGAGAGGAAGTTCGGGTTCAGGGCGGCGAAGAGCACGACGATCGCCAGGAAGGCGATGACGATGCCGCTCTGGCGCATGTTCCGGGTCAGGATCTCCCGGACCGAGTCGATGGCGTTCATGAGGCGGATTCCTTCGTGGGCAGGGGCTGGTCGCGCTCGATCGTCATGAGCTCCATGAGGCGCTCCTGCGTCGCCTCGGCGACGGGGAGCTCACCGGTGATCCGACCGAAGGCGAGGGTGTACACGCGGTCGCAGATGCCGAGCAGCTCGGGAAGCTCGGAGGAGATGACGACGACCGCCTTCCCCGCCGCGACCATCTTGTTGATGATCGTGTAGATCTCGAACTTGGCGCCGACGTCGATCCCTCGGGTGGGCTCGTCGAGGATGAGCACGTCGGGGTCGGTGTACAGCCACTTGGACAGCACGACCTTCTGCTGGTTGCCGCCGGAGAGCTTGCCGACGTCGACCAGGACGTTGGGCGTCTTGATGTTGAGGGAGCCGCGGTACTCCTCGGCGACCCGCAGCTCCTCGTTGCCGTTGACCCAGCCGCGCGGGGCGAGCTTGGGCAGGCCGGCCGCGGAGATGTTGTGGCGGATGTCGTCGATGAGGTTGAGGCCGTAGTGCTTGCGGTCCTCGGTCGCGTACGCGATGTTGTGCCCGATCGCCTCGGACACGTTGCGGATCTGGATCGGCTTGCCGTCCTTGAAGACCTCGCCGCGGATGTTGCGCCCGTAGGTGCGGCCGAAGATGCTCATCGCGAGCTCGGTGCGCCCGGCGCCCATGAGGCCGGCGATCCCGACCACCTCGCCGGCGCGCACGTTGAACGACGCGTCGACGATGATCTGGCGGCCGATCTGCGTCGGGTGGTCGACGCTCCAGTGCTCCACCCGCAGCACCTCGTCGCCGACGACGGACGCCCGCTCGGGGTAGCGGTGCTCGAGGTCGCGGCCCACCATGCCGCGGATGATGCGGTCCTGGGTGGAGCCCGGCTCGGACATGTCGAGGGTCTCGATCGTCCGGCCGTCGCGGATGATCGTCGTGCGGTCGGCGATCTCCTCGATCTCGTTGAGCTTGTGGGAGATGATGATCGACGTGATGCCGTGCGCCTTGAGCTGGCGCAGCAGCTCGAGCAGGTGCTCGGAGTCGTCGTCGTTGAGCGCAGCGGTCGGCTCGTCGAGGATCAGCAGCTTGACCTCCTTCGAGAGCGCCTTGGCGATCTCGATGAGCTGCTGCTTGCCGACGCCGAGCTGGCCGACGGGCGTCGTCGGGTTCTCGTCCAGGCCGACCCGCTCGAGCAGGGCGTGGGCCTTCCGGTTCGCCGCGTTCCAGTCGATCATCCCGAACCGGTTCCGGGTCTCGTTGCCCAGGAAGATGTTCTCGGCGACCGACAGGTACGGCACCAGGGCGAGCTCCTGGTGGATGATGACGACGCCGCGGTCCTCCGAGTCGTTGATCGACCCGAACTCCGCGGGCGCGCCGTCGAAGACGATCTCGCCGTCGTAGGTGCCGTGCGGGTAGACGCCCGACAGCACCTTCATGAGCGTGGACTTCCCCGCGCCGTTCTCGCCGCAGATGGCGTGGATCTCGCCCTGCTCGACGGTCAGCGTGACGTCGGACAGCGCCTTGACGCCGGGGAACTCCTTGGTGATGGAGCGCATCTCCAGGATCGTGCTCATCTGCGCTCTCGTCCCTCCTTCGGTGGGGTGCGCCGCCGTCGGACTGGTCCGGGCGGCCCCGGGGGCGGGCCCGCCCGTCGTCGCCCCGCGAGGGAGCGGCGACGGGCAGGCCCGCCCGTGCGGGTCATGACCTGCGGATCAGTCGTCCGCCTGACCGGCCTTGACCTCGTCGGCGGTGTAGTACCCGGCGTCGATCAGCACGGGCTGGATGTCGTCCTTGAACACCGTCTGGACCTCGAGCAGGTACGAGGGCACGACCTTCACGCCGTTGTCGTACGTCTCGGTGTCGTTCGCCTCGGGGTCGTTGCCCTCCACGAAGGACTGCGTGGCCTTGACGGCCTGCTCGGCGAGGAGGCGCGTGTCCTTGAAGATCGTCGAGGACTGCACGCCGTCGTCGATGAGCTTGATGTTCGCGATCTCGGCGTCCTGGCCGGTGACGACGGGCAGACCGTCCTCGAGGGTCGGCCCCATGCCCGCGCTCTTGAGCGCGTTGATGATGCCGCGGGAGAGCACGTCGGCCGGCGCGAGCACGCCGTCCAGCTTCTCGCCACCCTGGTAGGTGGAGGTCAGCAGGTCCTCCATGCGCTTCTGAGCCGTCTCCAGCTCCCAGCGCTGCGTCGTGACCTGGCCGAAGTCGGTCTGGCCGGACGGGACGACGATCGTGCCGTCGTCGATGAGCGGCTGGAGCACCGACATCGCGCCGTCGAAGAAGAACCCGGCGTTGTTGTCGTCCGGGGACCCGGCGAAGAGCTCGATGTTGTACGGGCCCTTCTCGCCGGTCTCCTTGCCGTCGGCGTCGAGGTAGCCCAGGCCGCGCAGCAGGGCGTTGGCCTGCGCGACGCCGACCGCCTCGTTGTCGAACGTCGTGTAGAAGTCGACGTTCTCGCTGTCGCGGATCAGGCGGTCGTACGCGATGACCGGGATGTTCGCCGCGGCGGCCGCGTCGAGCTGGCTGGTCAGCGCGGTGCCGTCGATCGAGGCGATGACGAGGACGTCGACGCCCTCGGTGATCATCGAGTCGATCTGCTGCGTCTGGGTCGGGATGTCGTCGTTGGCGAACTGCAGGTCCACGGAGTAGCCGAGGTCCTCCAGGCCCTTCTTGACGTTGTTGCCGTCCTGGATCCAGCGCTCGTAGGTCTGCGTCGGCATCGCGACGCCGATCTTCACGTCGTCGTCGCCGTTGCCCGCGGCGCCGTCGGCACCGCCGCCACCGCCGGCCCCGGAGCCGCCGCACGCGGCGAGTCCCAGCGTCAGCGCCGCACCGGCGGCCACCGCGCCCATCGTCTTGGCGAGTCGCATCCTCGCGCTCCTTCTCGTCGTCGAGTGTCCCCCGGCGGCGGCCTTCGCCGCCGGCGCCCGGACGCCGGGGGAACCCCGGACGGCCGAGCCGGTCCGCGGTACAGACTGCTGCGTTCGAGTTCCGAAGTCAAAGCCTCGGCGGGTGGAAAGGGATAACGATCGCGTCACGGCCGCGCCACAGGGGCCCGGAATACGTGCCGGGGCAAGCGAAAAGGCCGTGGGACGGCGTCCGTCCCACGGCCTTCCCGGCCCCCTCGTCCCCGCGGCGGTCGATTCGTACGTCGAACACAACCGCGCGGACGCGGGGCGGTCAGCGCTGCGGGTCCTCCAGCACCGCGACGGTCCTCGCGGGCACGGTGACCGTGCCCGCCCGGGCGTCCCATCGGGTCGCCCTGACGACCTCGTCGTGGCCCGCGCGCTGCACGCCCGAGAGGCGGAAGTCGCGGCCCTTCAGGCCGGGCAGGTCGAGCGTCACCGGCTCGGGGGACGCGTTGAAGACCGTGAGCACCCCGTCGAGGCGCCGGTCCGCGTCGCGACCCACGGTGTCGTCCACCACCATCGCGACCACGCCGGGCGTCGCGTCCGGGCCCGAGCCCGGGAACGACACCTTCTCCTCGACCGCCGCGGCGCTGCCGAGGCGGAACAGCCGGGTCGACGAGCGCAGCTCGAGCAGCTCGCGCGCCGCCTGGGACGCCACCCGGATGTCCGACGGCGCGGGCTTGAGCGCCGGGTCCGCCAGGAGCGGCGCCATCACCGGCCACGCGTCGGAGTTGTCCGCCGCGGGCGGCAGGCCGCGGCCGAAGCCGTTGTCCTGCCCCGACCAGTCGATCGCGTTGAACCAGTCGCCCGAGTCGTAGGAGTTGCGGTCCAGCGACTTCGAGCGCAGCAGGTCCGTGCCCGCGTGCCAGAACGACGGGGTCTGGGCGAGCGCCGTCGTCGCGAGCGACACCGTGTTCATCCGCACCCGGTCGTCCATCGACGTCTCCTGCGGCAGCTTGAGCGTCAGCAGGTCGAAGAGCGTCTCGTTGTCGTGCGCGTCGACGTACGTGACGACCTCCTCCGGCGAGTCCGCGTACCCGGCCGGGGCGCCGCGGTAGTCGAGGTCCTCGCCCCGCGTCGTCTCGCCGGCGCCGTCGTCCGAGGCCCGGAACGCGAAGTCCCGGAGGTTGCCCGCCAGGCCGAGGCGCACCAGGTCGGTCTGGTGGCCGAGGTCCGCGCGCTCGTCGTCGGAGCCGTCGTTGACGCTGCCCGCGTCGCCCTCGCTGGCCTCCCGACCGTTCGGGTCGGTGAACAGCCCCGTGCCGAAGCCCTGCGTGAACCGTGACGCGGCGTCCACCGGCGACCCGCCGTGCACGGCGTCGCGCAGCCGGTCGCTGAACGTGCCGATGCCCGTGCCGCCGAGCTGCCCCTGCGTGGCCTGCGTGAACAGGGCGTTGTCCGCGACCTCGCCGAAGTTCCAGCCCTCGCCGTACAGGTAGACGGCGGACCCGTCGACGCCGTCCTCGCGGACGGTCAGGTCGTCGAGCGCCTCGCGCACGGCCAGCATGTTCTCCCGGCTGTGGTGGCCCATGAGGTCGAAGCGGAAGCCGTCCACCTTGTAGTCGCGGGCCCACGTGACCACCGAGTCGACCATGAGCTTGCCCGCCATCGCGTGCTCGGTCGCGACGTTCTGGCAGCAGGTGCTCGTCTCGACCGCGCCCGTCGTGGGGTTCAGCCGCTGGTAGTAGCCCGGCACGACCCGGTCGAGCACGCTCTTCGCGTCCTGGCCGCTCGCCGCGGTGTGGTTGAACACCTGGTCGAGCACCACCTGCAGGCCCGCGTCGTGCAGCGAGCCCACCATCGTGCGGAACTCGGCCACGCGCGCGCCGCCCTCGGCCTCGACGGCGTACGAGCCCTCGGGGACCGAGAAGTGGAACGGGTCGTAGCCCCAGTTGAAGCCGTCGCTCGCCGCGACGTCGGCGACCGCCGCCTGCTGCTCCTCGCCGTCGGGCGCGAACCCGGACAGGTCGCCCGTGGTCGCCTGGTCCGCGCGGTCCTCGGGGATCGTCGCGATGTCGAACGTCGGCAGCAGGTGCACCGTCGTCATGCCCGCGTCGGCCAGCTCGCGCAGGTGCGTCATGCCGTCCGAGCGCTGCTCTCCGAAGGCGAGGTACGTGCCGCGCTCCTTCGCCGGCACGGTCTCGTCGGAGATCGAGAAGTCGCGCACGTGCAGCTCGTAGATCGTCTGGTCCACGGCCCGCTCGACGACGGGCTGCGGCGTGGTGCGCCAGACCTTCGGCTGCCAGCGCTTGTCGTCCAGGCCGACGACGACCGAGTGCGTCGAGTCGAGCGTGAGGCCCACCGAGTACGGGTCGGTGACGACGTTCGTCTCGACCTTCCCGGTGCTCGGCACGTAGACCTGCACGGCGTACCGGTAGCGCGCGCCGTCCCACGGGAGCTTCTTGGCGGCCCGCTTGCCGTCGAGCGTCCACGAGCCGTCCCGCTCGCGCTCCGCGTCGAAGCGCTCGGGGTCCTCGCCCAGGTCGCGACCGGCAGGCCAGACCAGCAGGTCGACGTCCTGCGCCGTCGGCGCCCAGAGCGCGAACGAGGCCCACTTGCCGCTCGGGTGCAGCTCCGCGCCGAACGTACGCTTCGACGCCTGCTCGCTGTACAGGTCGTCGAGGACGCCCGGGACCTGCACCCCCGTGGCGGCGGTGAGGCCGTCGGCGGACGACCGCGTCACCAGGAGCTGGCCCGTGAGGAGCTCCTCGACCACGGCGCGGCCCAGCGGCTTCCCGTCGTCGCCCGCCGGCGCGAGGGCCGTGTGGCCCGCGAGCGCCGGGAAGTCGCGCGCGACGTCGTCGGGCACGTCCCCGGCGGGGACCAGGTCGTAGGACGCGGCCCCCTCCGGCAGGTCGCCGCCGTCCGGCCCCCGTACCTCGCCGTCCGCGACCTCAAGGCCGCCGTCCGGCGCCGTCCACAGGGTCCAGTCGTCGCCGGCGCCGAGGTCGCCCGGGGCGAGGACGAGACCCTCCCGCACCCAGTGCGCGGCCTGCTGCCCGGCCCCGGGGAGCGGCGGGTTCTCCACGCCGATCTCGAGCACGTGCGACGCGAGGTCGTACGAGAACGCCACCGTCTCGCCCTCGCCCACGCTGAAGGAGTAGTTGGCGCCGTCGGGCCTGCCGCCCACGCCGTAGTTCTCGGCCCAGCTCAGGCCGTGCGCCACCTTCGCCTCGTAGGCGCCGGCGGCGAGGTCGTCGGTCGACCACGTGTACCTGCCGTCGCCGTCCGGGTCCCGCAGCCACGACGCGAGGCAGTCGGGCGCCCACGACACAGGTTCTCCTGAACTGCTCCGGCAGCCCACCTGGTCCTGGAACGACCCCGCCAGCGTGACGACCGGACCCTGCGCGGTCGACGAGAAGTCGTGGCTCACCGGGTCCCAGTAGAACGTCACCTCGCCGCCGTCGTGCGAGTAGGTGGCGTTGCCGCCGTCGCGCACTCCCCCGACGCCGTAGTTGACGTCCCACGAGCCGTTGACGGCGACCTTGTACTCGTACTCGCCGGCGGGCAGGTCGAACGTGCCCTCCCACACGCCGTCCGGGCGCTTGGTGAGGCGCGCGCCCTCGCAGTCGGGCGTCCAGTCGCCGGCGCAGCCCATCTCGCTGTTGTGGCTGCCGGGCACGGTCACCAGGTCGATCTCGGGCTCGGGCTCGGTGTCGCCGACCACGCCGGACACGTCGACGCCGACGGAGGCGAAGGTCGAGGCGGCGGCGCGGTCGCCGTCGGCGTCCTGCGTCACGGCGCGGTACTCCACCAGCGTGCCCTCGGGCAGGTCGCCCGCGTCGTGGAAGACGCGCGGCGTGGTGTCCTCGGCGGTGCCGAGGGCGTGCCAGTCGGCGGTGCCGACCTCGCGCCATGCGAAGGACGTCTCCGCCCACGCGTCGTCGTCGACGTCGGCGGCCACGGGCGCTGTGCCGGTCACGGCCGCGCCCGCCGCGGGCACCGCGACCTCGAGCGTGCCGTCGGAGTCCGCGCCCACCGTGCGGTCCGCGCGCAGCACCAGGGCCGACGTCGCGGGGACGGTGACGGTGACCTCGCCGGCGTCGTCCGCCGTCACGGCCTCGCCGTCGCCGTACAGCACCTCGTACGACGCGCCCGGGGTGAGGGTCGTGAACGTCGCGCTATTCGCCTGCGCCGCGTTGTTGACGGCGACCAGGTGCTCGACCTTCTCCGCGCGGTCCACGCGGCTGAACGCGTAGATCCCGGCGCCGTTCTCCGCGTACCGCTCGACCTGCGCGCCGGTCGCGAGCGCCGGGTGCGCCTCGCGCAGCGCCGCGAGCTCGGCGATGTGGCCGTACAGCGGGGCGTCCGTGGCGTAGCGGTCGACGCTGCCGGCCTGCTCGCCCGTGACGAGCGGCTGGTCGGCGTACTCGTCCACCTGCGTGGCGAAGAGCGTCTGCCGGGCGTCCTTGTCCCCGCCGGTGCCGGCGAAGCCCTGCTCGTCGCCGTAGTACACGACTGGCTGGCCGCGCGTGAGGTACATGAGGTCGTGCGCCAGCTCGTCACGGGCCAGCGGCTCGTCAGTCCCGGCGAGCATGTAGCCCACGCGGCCCATGTCGTGGTTGCCGAGGAACGTCGGCAGCGCGGCCGCGGACTTCGTCGGCGTCGTGTACCGGTCGTCGCTCGCGAACAGGCTCGCCAGGCCGCGGGCGCTGTTGCCGCTCGCGTAGCTGGTCGCGGCCGCCTGGAAGGAGAAGTCGAGCACCGAGCTCATGTCGGTGTCGCGCACGTACGGCGACGTCTTGGCGGCGTCGGCGTCGTACACCTCGCCGAACATGAAGAAGTCGTCCTTGCCCTGCGCGTGCGCGTGGTCCATCACCTCGGCCGACCACGTCTCCCAGAACTCCGGGTTCACGTGCTTCACCGTGTCGATGCGGAAGCCGTCGATGCCGAGGTCGATCCAGTCGGAGTACACGTCGACGAAACCCTGCACGACGCGCGGGTCCTCCGTCATGAGGTCGTCGAGGCCGTCGAAGTCGCCGTACGTGACCGACTCCCCCGTCCACGTCGAGTTGCCCCGGTTGTGGTAGAGCGTCGGGTCGTTGAGCCACCCCGGGACCTTCGCGTCGGCGTCCTCGTCCGCGATCACCGGCGTGTAGGGGAACGACGTCGCGGCGTCGAGCTCGGGGAAGTCGTCCGAGCCCGCGACGTCGCCCGGGTCGAAGGCGTTCCCCGCGGCGTCGGTGTACGGCGAGGTGGCCTGGTCGACGTACCCGTACTCCCCCTCGGCGTAGTCGACGACGTCCGCCGTGTGGTTGGTGATGATGTCGAAGTAGACCTTGATGCCCTTGGCGTGGGCCTCGTCGATCAGGGCGCGCAGCTCGTCGTTGGTGCCCAGGTGCGGGTCGATCCGCGTGAAGTCCGTGATCCAGTAGCCGTGGTACCCGGCGCTCGCGTCGTCGCCCGTGCCCTGCACCGGGCGGTTGAGGAACGACGGCGTCAGCCAGATGGCGGTGGTGCCCAGCCCCTCGATGTAGTCGAGCTTCTCGCGCAGGCCGGCGATGTCGCCGCCCTGGTAGAAGCCCTTGTCGGTCGGGTCGAAGCCGTGGTCGAGCCGGTCGCCGTCGATCCCGCCGGTGTCGTTCGAGGCGTCGCCGTCGGCGAACCGGTCGGTCATGACGAAGTAGAACCGCTCGTCCGAGCCGGGCTGGCGCACCGGCGCCGCGACCAGCCCGGCGTCCGTCGCGTCGTCGTACGCGCCCGCCAGCGTCAGCGGGGTCAGCGCGACGCGGTGCGTCGTGTCGTCGTACGTGACCCGCACGCGCGCGTCGCCGCCCAGCACGAGCGGCGCGTTCTCGTCGGTGCCCTCGCGGCCGTACGACTCGTCCCAGGCGCCGTCGAGCGCGACCTTGTACTCGTACGTGCCCGCAGGCAGGTCGACGTCGGCGCTGAACGTGCCGTCGCCGGCGGGCGCGAGCGCCGTCGCCGCGCACGTGGGGTCCCAGTCCTCGGCGCAGCCGAGCTCGGTCTGGAGGCTCCCGACGAGCGTGGCGGTGCGGTCCGCGGCGCCCGCCACGGGCGCCGTCGTGAGGGCGAGCCCACCGAGGCCGGCGGACAGCGCCGGGACGGTGAGCGCGACGGCGGTCAGCGATGCCGCCACGCGACGGGTCGGGCGCCTTCGGTGGGCGCGGGCCTGGGCAGCACGAGGCATGGGAGGACTCCTTCGTCGTCCGGGCGCGCGGGTCGCGACCCGCGCCGACTGTACCGTTGCTGCAATGTTGCAGCAACGGTGACGGCGTTTCTTGTGTGAGCGGACGTTTGGCCCTGTTTCCCAGGGAAACAGGGCGCAAACGGACCCGCCCCCCCCCGCGGGGGGGGGGGGCCCCCCGCGGGCCCCCCCGGGGGGGGGGCGGGGGCCCCCGGGGGCGCCCGCGG
>NZ_JBEYBQ010000026.1:0-60475 GCF_040632295.1 Isoptericola sp. NPDC019482 | reverse complement strand
CCACGCCCTCGGCACCCGCACCCCACCACGAACCATCACGCACACCCTCCAGATCAGGATGTTGCGATGACCGGTTGAGACCGCCGTACTACCTCAGCAGATTCAGTACTACCTCAGCAGATTCAGTACTACCTCAGCAGATTCAGTACTACCTCAGCAGATTCGGTACTACCTCGGCGTTCGGGGTACCACCTCGGCGAGGCGGGCGGCGGCCTCGTCGCGGCGGCGAGTGGCATCCGCGAGGGTCCGCTCGGCGCGCTGCCGGGCGACGACGGCGCCGCGCAGCTCGGCGTCGACGGTCGAGGCCTCCTCCTCCAGCTCGGCGAGGCGGCGGCGGACGGCGTCGCGTTCGGCGTCCGTGCGGTGCGCGATCCCCTCGATCCGGCCCACCTCCGCCGCGGCGGCGCTGCCGGCGTCGCGCGCGGCGGCGACGTCGTCCTCCGCGTCGGCGAGCGCCTGCTCCGCCTCGCGCCGGGCCGCGTCGCGCGCCTCCTTCTCCGCCGTCGCGGCGGCGTCGTCCTCCGGTACCGTCCCCTTCCGGCGGCGTCCGCTGCGTGCACCCGGAAGGTCGGGGACGGCGTGCAGGTGCCGCGCCGGCGCGCCCTCGTCGTCGACCGGCGCGATGCCGAGCGCGTCGGGGACGGCGACGGCGGACGCGACGTCGGCCCGCCCGATGCCGGTGGCCTGCAGCGGCCCGATCAGCAGCCCGCTGCGGACGGCGCGCCCGGCGTCGGCGTCGATCATCGCGGCCGTGAGCGTGGACTCCACCTGGGTCAGGACAGCGTCGGACACGGTCGCCCCGGCCTCGACGGCGAGCGACCGGGCCCGCGCCGCGACCGCGGCGACGAGCTGCCGCCGCTGCCGCGTCAGCTCACGCAGGCGCTTCCCGTCGAGGTCGTCCTGCGCCTCCCGGAACGCGGCGCCGAGCTCGACCACCTGCTCCACCTGCTCCGCCTCCGCACGGGCCAGGAGGTTGACCACCCACGCCGCCGTCGACGGCTTGCGCAGCCGCTTCACCCGGTCGGCCGCGTCCTCCTCGCCGTCGGCGCGCAGCGCGGCGGCGCGGGCGTCGCGCGCGGGGACGAACTCCGCCGGCTCGAGGGCATAGAGCTCCCCGGCGACCTCGGTCAGCAGCTCCGCCAGCGTGGGCACCCTCCGAGAATCGCACCTGTCAGGGCCAGCGCGCGGCATACCGCGCGCACGTCCTGACAACCGCGGAGCCCGGGCGCCTAGGATCGTTTCGATCCCCATGACCGAGAACCTCTCCTCCGCGCCGGCGTCCACCATCACGCCACCCGTCGACGAGCGTCGCGCCACGATCATCCTGGTCGCGATGGCGCTGTCGACGTTCCTGTTCGTCACCGTCGAGTCGCTGCCGTCCGGCCTGCTCACGCTCATGGCTCCCGACCTGGGTCGGTCCACGTCCGAGATCGGCCTGCTCGTCACCGGCTACGCGCTGGTGGTGCTGATCACCACGGTGCCGCTGGCGCACTGGGCGCGCCGGGTGCCGCGCCGCTGGGTGCTGTCGGCGTGCGCGGGCGTGGCCGCCGTCGCGACGCTGTGGGCGGCGCTCGCCCCGTCCTACGAGCAGCTGTTCGCGGCCCGCCTGGTGACGGCGACCGCGCAGGCGCTGTTCTGGGCCGCCGTCGTGCCCGCGACGACCGGGCTGTTCCGGCCCGTGGTGCGCGGCCGCGTGATGACGCGCCTCGCGCTGGGCAACTCGCTGGCCCCGGTGCTCGGCGTGCCCGCGGGCACGTGGCTCGGAGAGCACACGTCGTGGCGGTGGACGTTCGCGGCCGTCGCGGTGCTCTCGCTGGTGGTGACGTTCGTCGTGCTGGCACTGTTCCCGACGATGGCGCCGTCCGAGGGCGGCGCCAGCCGGGCCCCGCACCCGAACCGGCGCCGCTTCCTGTTCCAGATGGTCACGACCGGCCTGGTGCTGACCGGCGCGTTCGGCGTCATCACCTTCGTCACGCAGTACTTCATCGAGGTCACCGGGTTCGAGCAGTCCGACATGGCCAGGCTGCTGCTCCTCCAGGGGGCGGCCGGCGTGGTGGGCACGATCGTCGTGGGCCGGTTCATCGACGCGCGCCCCGTCGCGGTGCTGCTCGTCGCGCTCGCCGTGCTCACCGTGGCGCTGACGTGCCTGTGGGCGTTCGGCGAGCAGCCCGTCGCGGCCGTCGCGTCGCTGGCGCTGTTCGGGTTCTCGTTCTCCTGCGTGCCGCCCGCGCTGTCGCACCGGGTGATGCTCGTGGCGCCCGGGTCGACCAACATGGGCGTGGCGATCTCGTCGTCCATGTTCAACGTGGGCATCGCCGCCGGCTCCGGGTTGGGGGCCGCGCTGGTCGCCGCCGTCGACGTGCGCGTCGTGCCGCTCGCGAGCGCCGTCGTCGTGCTGCTGGCGCTGCTCGTCTCCCTCGGGGAGGAGCGCTTCAACCCGCGCCTGCCGGGCGCACACTGACCTGCCGCACCGACCACAGGAGGACCCCGTGCTCGACGACGACCGCTGCCCCTGCGGCTCCGGCGACACCTTCGGCGCGTGCTGCGGCCCGCTGCTGCGCGGCGATCGCCCCGCGCCCACCGCGGAGGCGCTGATGCGCTCGCGCTACACAGCGTTCGCCGTCGGCGACGCCGCCTACCTGCGCGCCACGTGGCACCCACGCACCCGGCCGCCGTCGCTGGAGCTCGACGACGACCAGCGGTGGCGGCGCCTCGCCGTGCTCGCCACCCACGCGGGCGGCCCGTTCGACGACGGCGGCGAGGTGGAGTTCGTCGCGCAGTACGTGCAGGCGGCCACGGGTGAGCGTGGCCGCCTGCACGAGGTGAGCCGGTTCGTCCGCGAGGGCGGTCGCTGGTTCTACGTGGACGGCGACATGCAGGGCTGACCGCCGCGCCGATCGAGACCCGAGAGAACTGATCCAGATCCGGACCCATCCGCCTGTCGAAGGGCACCGAACCCCGGGTGCCCGAATCACACCGACAAGATGGAGGCAACATCATGCGCAAGATCTGGACCAAGTCCGCGGTCGTGACCGGTACGGCCGCCGCCCTCGTTCTCGGAGGCGCCGCCGCGGCGAGCGCCGACACCGGCGACCACTCCGAGAGCACGGACCAGACCGAGACGCACGTCGACGACAGCGGCAACGTGTCGCTCGACGACATCCTGAGCGGGGCAGTCGACCTCGGTGACGTCGCCAGCGGCAACGCGGTGCTCAACGGGGTGGACCTCGACGTGAACGAGGTGCTCAGCGGCATCCTCAGCGGCAACGACTCGGACGTGAGCGTCGACCCCGACACTGACGTCGACGCCGACACGAACGCGTCGTCGAGCGGTTCCGACGAGGACGGCGGTCTGCTCAGCGGTCTGCTGCGCTGACGGATCCTGCTCCTTGGAGGTGTGGCACCCACCCGTCCGGGTGGGTGCCACACCTGCGTCAGCGGGCGGCCCCGGCGCTCTCGGTCTCGGCGTCGGGTTCGTGCTGTGAGTCGTCAGGCCCCGCTGCCGGGCGAGGGCGGAGCTGGTCGCCGTTGAGCAGCAGGTTGAGCAGGATGGCGCTGATCGCACCGGCGCTGATGCCGGAGTCGAAGATCAGCTGGAACCACGTCGGGAACTCCGCGTAGATCTCCGGGCGCACTGTCGGGAGCATCGCGACGCCGAGGGACACGGCGACCACGAGGATGTTCTTGCTGGTGAACGTCACCTTGGTGAGCGAGCGGACGCCCGACGCCGCGACCATGCCGAACAGCGCGATCCCCGCGCCGCCCAGTACCGCGCTGGGCACGCCCTCCACGACCGCGCCGACCTTCGGCACCAGGCCCAGCAGCACGAGGATGCCGCCGGCCATCGTCGCGACGTACCGCGACGCGACCCCCGTGAGGCTGACGAGCCCCACGTTCTGCGCGAACGCCGTGTACGGGAAGGTGTTGAACATCCCGCCGAGGACGGTCGAGAGCCCGTCGGCGCGGAGGCCGTCGCCGAGGCGCTGCTTCGTCACGGGCCGGCCGGTGATCTCGCCGACGGCGATCATGTCGCCCGTCGTCTCCGTCATGATCACCAGCCCCACGACCAGCATCGACACCACCGCGGCGAGCGGGAACGTCGGCAGGCCGAAGTGGAACGGCGTCACGACGGCGAACCAGCCGGCCTCGCCCACCCCGGACCAGTCGACCTTGCCCATCGG
This sequence comes from Isoptericola sp. NPDC019482, assembly GCF_040632295.1. Taxonomy (NCBI): domain Bacteria; kingdom Bacillati; phylum Actinomycetota; class Actinomycetes; order Micrococcales; family Promicromonosporaceae; genus Isoptericola; species Isoptericola sp. NPDC019482. The sequence continues at coordinate 56,294 of NZ_JBEYBQ010000026.1, read as the reverse complement.
CAGCGCGACGAGCGTGCCGAGCGCGAGCCCGAGCAGCACGGAGAGCCGCGCCAGGGCGGGCGGGGCGAACCGTTCGACGAGCACGATGAAGAGGAGCGTCCCCGCCGCGAGCGCCAGGTCGGACGGCGCGGCCGTCTCGCCGTTGTTCGTGATCCAGCCGGCGGCGACGTCCATGAGCGAGACGCCGATGATGAGGATGACCGTGCCGGTCACCAGGGGCGGGAAGAACCGCAGCAGCGCCGAGAAGAACGGCGCGACGAGGATCATGAACAGCCCGCACGCGATGGTGGCGCCGAAGACGGCGGTGATGTCGTACGTCGTGCCGATGGTGATCATCGGGCCGACGGCGGCGAACGTCACGCCCTGCATCAGCGGCAGGCGCACGCCGAACCGCCAGAACCCGAGGGACTGGATGATCGACGCGATGCCGGCGACGAACAGGTCGGCGCTGATGAGGAACGCCAGGTCCTGAGCCGAGTAGCCGAGGGCGCCGCCCACGATGAGCGGCACCGCCACCGCCCCGGCGTACATGGCGAGCACGTGCTGCAGCCCGAGCGGGAACAGCCGCGCGAGGCGCGGTACCTGGTCCACGGGATGCCTGCTGCTGGGAGGTGCCGTGCTGGGTGAAGCCTCGGACATCGGTCGTCCCCTTCCGTCACCGGGCGCCTGGGCGGCGCGTCGGGACGACGGTAGGGAGCGCGCGTTTCCGTGGAGTCAAACAGAGTTTCCGGGAAGTGACATCTTCCCGGATGAACCTTTTCGACCGCCCGTCACCCGGCCGCGAGGACGACGACGTCGTGCGGCGCGAGCGGAAGGGGCGCGGAGACGTCGTGCCGTGCACCGCTGCGCACGTCGGTGAGCGCCGTCGCGTCGCGCACGCCGGCGGGGCCCGCCCTGAGCGCCGCGCCGATGGCGAGCGGCACGGGCCGGTCCGTGTGGTTGATCGCGACCAGGGTGCCGCCGCGCCACACCGTCTCGACCCCCGGCACCTGCCCGCCACGGGGCACGCCCGCGCCGTCGAGCGCGGCGCGCAGCACGGCGGCGAGCCCGCCGCCCGGCGTCGAGAGGTCTGCCCCGACGTACCAGGCCCGCCCCGCGCCGTGCGCGTGCCGCGCGACGGCGACGCAGCCGGCCAGCGGCCCGTCGCCGTACGTCGCGAGCACGTCGGCGCCGTCGGACCGGGTGCGCTCGCCGAGCGTCGCGGCGGTGCCGGGGCCTTCGCCCAGCCCCTCGTCGACCCCCTCCTCGGCCCGCACGACCGTGCTGCCGCCGTCGGGCAGCGGCACCCACTCCTCCGCGGAGACGCCGAGCACGTGCCGCAGCGGCGCGGGCGAGCGCCCGGCGTGCAGGTGGGACAGCCCGTCCGCGACGCCGCCGAACGGCCCCCACACGAGGCGGCCGCCGCCCGCGACGTACGCGTCGAGCCGCGCCGCGGCGGCCTCGTCGAGGACGTACTGAGCGGGGGCGAGCACAAGGTCGTACCCGTCCAGGGCGACGTCGTCGCGGTCCGCGGGCACGACGTCGACCACCACCCCCAGCCGCCACAGCTCCCGGTGCCAGGCCTGCAGCGTGGCGAGCGGGTCGAGGCGGGCGGTCGGGAGCGCGACCTGGGTGGCGGCCCACCACGACGTCCAGTCCCACAGCAACGCGACGCGGCGGTGGACGGGCCCGCCGACGAGACCGCGCAGGGCGCGCAGCTCGGCGCCCAGGGCGCGGATCCCCCGGTGCACGGCCGTGTCCGCGCCGGCGACGGGCAGCATCGCCGAGTGGAAGCGCTCGGGCCCGGAGCGGGCCTGGCGCCACTGGAAGAACAGCGCGCCGTCGCAGCCGTGCGCGAGCGCCTGGAGCACCTCGGCGCGCAGCCGCGCGGGCGACTTGGTGAGGTTGTGCTCGCGCCAGCTCACCGCGCTCGCCGCCTGCTCCATCCGCAGCCACGACCCGCCGCCCGCGAGCCCGCGCGCGAGATGGTTGACGAGCGCCGCGTCGGCGGGGGCGTCGGGGGACGCCGGGTCGGGGTAGGCGTCGTCGGCGACGACGTCGAGGTCGGCGCGCCAGGTGTGCGGGTCGATGCCGCCGAAGAACCCCATGAGGTTGGTCGTGACGGGGCGGTCGGGGTCGTGGCGGCGGACGATCGCCCTCTGCTCGCGGTAGAGGTCGAGCAGCAGGTCGGAACCGAAGCGCCGGAAGTCGAGCTCCTGCGACGGGTTGCGGTGGTACGGCGCGACGCGCGGCGGCAGGATCTCGGCCCAGTCGCCGTACTCCTGCGACCAGACGGTCGTGGCCCAGGCCGCGTTCAGCGCGTCGACGGAGCCGTACCGGGACCGCAGCCAGTCGCGGAAGCGCTCGGCGCAACGGTCGCAGAAGCAGACCTGGCCGTACTCGTTGCCCGCGTGCCACATCCGGACGGCGGGATGCCCGGCGTACCGGGCGGCCAGCTGCTCGGCGATCGCCGCGGCAGCCGCCCGGTAGGCGTCGGACGACGGGCAGAACTGGTTGCGCGACCCGTAGCTCAGCACGGTGCCGTCCGCCGTCGTGGGCAGCGACTCCGGGTGCCGGTGGCCCAGCCACGGCGGTGGGGAGGCGACGGGCGTGGCGAGGTCGACGGCGATGCCGGCGCCGTGCAGCAGGTCGAGCACCTCGTCCAGCCAGCCGAAGCGGTACTCGCCCGGGCGCGGCTCGAGGTGCGACCAGCTGAACACGCCGACCGTGACGAGGTTGACGCCCGCCTCCTGCATCAGCACGACGTCCTCGCGCCAGACGGCGGGGTCCCACTGCTCCGGGTTGTAGTCCCCGCCGTACAGCATGCCCAGCTCGTCCGTGAGCCGTGCGAGACCGGTCGTCATGAGTCCCCCGCGAATGTCGAAGCGCTTCGATGCGCGCCAGCCTACCGACCCGCGAGTTGTCAGGACCAGAGCGAGGCATACCGCGCGCTGGCCCTGACAACTCGCGAATCAGCCGCGGGGCGTCAGCCGGGCGCGGTCTCGGGCGCGGCCTCGGGCACGCCCGCGCGCGGGTATGCGCGCCTCCGCTCCGAGGTGCCCATCCCCCACCGCACGGCGCGGGTGGCGAGCGCCCCGGCCGGGCCGCCGAGCGCGCGGCGGAACCAGGTGTCGACGTCGAGCTGCTCGCGCGCCCACGCCGGCAGGGACGACACGGCGCCCGCGGCGAGCAACGCGTAGGGCGGGCGGGCCGGGCCAGGCAGCGGGGGCTCGCGCAGCAGGAACCGCACGGTGTCCGCCGCCGCGGCCGACAGCTCGAGCTCCGGCCGGTACGCCTCGATCGTCTCGCGCAGCTCGGCCACCGTCTCCGGCACGACGACGGCGCCCAGCGCCCGCGCGACACGCGCGGCCTGCGCCACGTACTCGTCCGCCTCCGAGACGGTGAGCGGCCGCTCGCCGAAGCGCTGGTGCGCGGTGAGGAACGAGTCCGCCTCCGCCGCGTGCACCCAGGTGAGCAGGTGCGGATCGCCCGCGCGGTAGGGGCGGCCGTCCGGTGCCTTGCCGCGCACCCGGTCGTGCACCGCCCGGACGCGGTCGATCGCGGCCTGCGCGTCGTCGGCGGTCGCGAACGTGGTCGTCGCGATGAACGTCGCCGTGCGCTCCAGCCGCCCCCACGGGTCGCCGCGGTAGCCCGAGTGACCGGCCACGCCCGCCATCGCCAGCGGGTGCAGCGACTGCAGCAGCAGTGCCCGCAGCCCGCCCACGAACATCGACGCGTCAGCGTGCACCCGCCCGACCGGGCTGTCGGGCGCGAACCACCGCGGGCCCGGCGTCAGGTGGATCCGGTCCCGGACCGCGACGCCGTCGGCGCCCGACACCTTCTCGAACAGCATGTCGCCCAGCCGCAGCCGCAGCCGTTCGACCGGGTTCGTCGCCGTCGTCATGCCGCCAGTATCCGCTCACACGTCCATCGGCGTGAGCACGGCGATGCGCCAGCCGTGGTCCGTGCGCACCAGCTGGTAGACGAACCGTTCGGTACCCTCGCCCGGCCCGTCGTGGTGCCACGTCACGTCGGCCCACACGCTGTGCGCGGTGGCGGCCACGACCCGCACGTCCGCCGTCATACCGGTGACGCCCTCGTACTGGCTCCACGACGACCCGAAGAACTGCTCCGTCTGCGCGCGGCTCGTCACCGGCAGCGACTGCCCGGGGAACAGGATCAGCGCCGGCACGGCGTACAGGTCCGCGACCGCGGCCTCGTCGCGGGCCAGCAAGGCGTCCCGGTAGCGGTCGAAGAACTGAGCGGAAACGTCGTCCGGGGCGTCCGTGCGGTCGGTGGTCATGGCGTCCGCCTCCTCGCGGTGGTGCTGCGTCGATCCGTCGACGGTACGCGCACCGCCCGACGGCGAGCGGCTCAGACGAAGGCCGAGATCCCGGTGACCGCCCGGCCCACGACGAGGGCGGTGATCTCGTCGGTGCCCTCGAAGGTGTAGATCGCCTCGGCGTCGGCGAAGAACCGCGCGACCCCGGCGTCGAGCGTGATGCCGTTGCCGCCGCAGACCTCGCGGGCCAGGGCGACGGTCTCGCGCGTGCGGCGCGCCACCCACCCCATGGCGAGCGCGGCGTCCGCGTCGGTGAACCCGGCACCCGACGACGCGTCGTCCGCGAGCTGCGACAGCCGCACCGCCATCCCCAGCGACGCGGTGAGGTTGCCGAGCATCGTCGCCAGCTTGGCCTGCACGAGCTGGAACGACGCGATCGGCCGCCCGAACTGCTCGCGCCGCCGCGCGTACGCGAGCGCCGCCCGGTAGGCGCCGGCCTGCGCCCCTGCGGCGAGCCACGCGACGTCGGTACGCATCGGGCGCAGCAGCCGGTTCACGTCGCGGAACGACGCGACGCGCTGCAGCCGCATCGGCTCCGGCACGCGCACCCGGTCGAGCGTCACGTGCCCGCTCTCGACGATCCGCACCGCCGTCTTGCGGGCGATGGCCTCGACCGTCACGCCGGGCGCGCGCCGGTCGACGAGGAACGCCAGCACCGGGCCGTCGGGGCGGTCGGTGACGTCCCGGGCGAACACGGCGAGCAGGTCGGCGAGCCCGGCGCCGCCGATCCAGCGCTTCGCCCCGGCGAGGACCCAGGTGTCGCCGTCGCGCACGGCGGTGGTCTCGAGCCCCCGCGCGACGTCGCTGCCGTGGTCGGGCTCGGTGAGCGCGAACGCTCCCCAGGTGGTCCAGTCCCGGACGACCGGGTCCCAGCGCGCGACCTGCTCGGGCGACCCGCCGTGCCGTACCGCGCCCCGGAACAGCCACCCGTGGCCGCCGAACAGCACCGCCGTCGACACGTCGGTCCGTGCCAGCTCGAACGTGCGGAAGCCGGCGAGCAGGGCCGACGCCTCCCGCCCGTCGACGGGGTCCAGCAGCCGCGCCGCGGCCAGCGCGTCGCGGAGGGCGGGTGGGCACTCCGCGCGCTCCCACCACTCGTCGACGTACGGCGCGACGTCGTGGTCGAGCACCCCGCGCAGCCGCCGCAGCACGGCGCGCTCCGGCTCGGTGAGCAGCAGCTCGTAGCCGTACGGGTCGACGTCGGCGTAGAGCCGGTCCTCCCCCGTACCCGGCGGCTCAGGCATAGAACCGCGCCAGCCACGCGGCGACGACGGCCGGCTTGGCGCCGTCCTCGACCTCGATCGTCGCGTCGAGCGCGAGCTGGTGACCGCCCGCGACGGCGACGACGTCACGCACCGTCGCGGACATGCGCACGCGCGAGCCGACGCGCACGGGCGCCGGGAACCGCACCCGGTCGAGGCCGTAGTTGACCTTCGTGCCCACCCCCTCGACCTGCAGCAGCTCCTCCGAGAACGGCACCACGAGCGAGAGCGTCAGGTAGCCGTGCGCGATCGGGCCGCCGAACGGTCCGGCCGCCGCCCGCAGGGGGTCGGTGTGGATCCACTGGTGGTCGTCGGTGGCGTCGGCGAACTGGTCGACCTGCCGCTGCGTGACCTCGCGCCAGGCGGTGACGCCGAGGTCGGCGCCCGCGAGGGTCTCGATCTCGGCGTAGGGGACGTTCGTGGTCATGGGGCCTCCTCGAACCTCTGACGGAGCACGTGCTTGCGGAGCTTTCCGGTGGCGGTGCGCGGCAGCTCGGGGCGCACCACCACGTGCCGGGGGATCTTGTAGCGGGCGAGCCGGTCGGCCAGGGCGTCCCGGACGTGGGCCTCGACGTCCTCCGGAGCGAGGCCGGCGTCGTCGGAGAGGACGACGAACGCGCACCCCACCTCGCCCCAGCGCTCGTCGGGCACGCCCACGACGGCGGCCTCCGCGACGCCCGGCACCTCGAGCAGGGCGTTCTCCACCTCGGCCGGGTACACGTTCTCGCCGCCGGAGATGTACATGTCCTTGAGGCGGTCGCGGACGTACACGTACCCGTCGTCGTCGACCGTGGCCAGGTCGCCGGTGCGGTACCAGCCGTCGACCAGCGCGGCGTCGGTCGCCCCGGGGTCCTCCCAGTACCCGGCCATGACGTTCGGCCCCTGCGCGACCACCTCGCCGATCTCGCCCGGGGCGACGTCGCCGCCGTCGGCGCGCACGACCCTGCCCTCGACCCAGAAGTGCGGACGGCCGGCCGACCCGTGCTTGCGCTCCGCGTCGGCCGCCGTGAGCAGGAAGACGCCGGGCGCCGTCTCGGTCATGCCGTAGCCCTGCTCGATCGGGACGCCCCGGTCGGCCCACGCGCGCAGCGTGCGGTCGGGCAGCGGCGAGCCGCCGACGACGACGTTCCGCAGGGACGACACGTCCGTCGCGGGGAACAGCTCGTGCCGGGCGAGCAGGTCGAGCATGGTCGGGACCGCGAACATGCTGGTCGCCCGCTCGCCCGCGATCGCGCGCAGCACCGCCTCGGGGCGGAACTGCTGCTGGAGCACGATCCGGCCGCCCTTGAGGAACGTGGGCATGACGAGCATGTTGAGCCCTGCCACGTGGAACAGGGGCGCGAAGGCGAGCGCGACGTCGTCGTGCGCCACGTCGGTGTCCACCAGCACGGAGAAGTACTGGAAGCTCAGCGAACCGTGGGTGTGGACGGCGCCCTTCGGGCGGCCGGTGGTGCCGGAGGTGTACATGATCAGGGCGGGGTCGTCCCAGGTGACGGGCTCGTCGACCTCCTCCTCGCCCGCGGCCGCGATCAGCTCCTCGTACGGCCCGGCGGTGCCCGGCGGGCCGACGCCCACCCAGGCACGCACGGCCGGCAGGCCGGGGGCGATGCGCCGCACCAGCTCGTCGTGCTCGGGCCCGTGCACGACGACGCCCGCGCCGCAGTCGCCCAGCACGTACGCGACCTCCTCGGCCGCGAGGCGGGCGTTGACCACCACCCAGATCGCGCCGAGCTGCGCCGTCGCGAAGAAGGTCTCCAGCAGGCTCGGGTGGTTGAAGCCCACGTACGCCACGCGGTCTCCCCGCCCCACGCCCGCCGCGCGGAGCGCGTTCGCGAGCCGTCGGGTCCGCCGCTCCACGTCCGCGTAGCTCAGCGCGGTGTCCCCGAAGCTGATCGCCGTCCGGTCCGCGCCGTTCTTCAGCCGCCGGCGCGGCCACGAGCCGACGCCGAGGTCACGCACGGCCCCTCCCGGTCGACGTCCCGGCCGAGGTCCCGGCCGAGGTCCCGGCGAGGCCCAGCACGCGCACCGCGTTCTCCTTGAGGATCTTCGGCAGGACGTCGTCCTTGAGCCCGAGCTCCGCGACGTCGCGCCGCCAGCGGTCGGGCGTGAGCAGCGGGTAGTCGGAGCCGAAGAGCACCTTGTCCTGGAGCGGGCCGTTCGCCTGCCGCACCAGCGCCTCGGGGAAGTACTTCGGCGACCAGCCGGACAGGTCGATGTACGCGTTGCCCTTGTGCGTCGCGACGGCGATCGCCTCGTCCTGCCACGGCACGGACGGGTGCGCCATGATCACCGTGAGCCGCGGGAACGCCGCCGCGACGACGTCGAGCAGCACGGGGTTCGACAGGCCGAGCCGCAGCCCGTGGCCGCCGGGCATCCCCGCCCCGATGCCCGTCTGACCGGTGTGGAACAGCGCCGGCATGCCCGCGGCCTCGACGAGCTCGTAGAGCGGGAACCAGCGCTCGTCGGACGGATCGAAGCCCTGCAGGGTGGGGTGGAACTTCATGCCGCGCACGCCGAGGTCGTCGAGCTGGCGGCGGGCCTCGTCCAGGGCGTCGGGGCGGCGCGGGTCCACCGAGCCGAACGGGATCAGCACGTCGGCGTTCGCGGCCGCGCCCGCGACGAGGTCGTCCACGCTGTTGGGCGGGTGCCCGAGCTGGGTCGTGGCGTCCACCGTGAAGACGACGGCCGCCGTGGCGCGCTCGCGGTAGTAGGCGGCCGTCTCGTCGACGCTGGGGCGCTCGGTCGGGGCGCGGAAGTAGCGCGCGGCGGCCTCGATCACCTCGGTCGGCAGGGAGTGGTGGCCGGCGTGGTCTTTCTCGACGTGCACGTGCGCGTCGACGGCGTCCAGGGCGGCGACGTCGACGGCGCACTCGTACCGGGCCACGGTCAGTCCCCTGCCGGGGGCTCGGGCAGCTCCTGGCCGACCGTCTGCAGGTGCGCCCCGAGCACGGACGCGAAGTCCTGGGCGAGCTCGTCCGCCGACCACCCGCCTTCGGCGAGCGCCACCGCGACCTCCTGGGGGTGGGACCACACGGCGAGGCGGTCGCCACCGACGCCGATCGCCTGGCCGGTGATCCCGGCCGCGGCGTCCGAGGCGAGGAACGCGACCAGGCCGGCGACGTCGTCCGGACCGCCGAAGCCGAGGACCCGGCGCGCGAACGGCGGCATCGGCTCTCCCCGCCGCGCGGCCTCGACGAACGGACGGAAGAACGGGACCGTCTCGGTCATCGCGGTGGCCGCGACGGGCACGACCGCGTTCACGGTGACCTCGGCCCGCGCGAGCTCCATCGCCCACGTGCGGACCATGCCGACGATGCCGGCCTTGGCGGCGGCATAGTTGGTCTGCCCGAAGTTCCCGCGCTGCCCCGTCGGCGAGCCGACGCAGACGATGCGCCCGCCCTCGCCCTGCGCGCGCAGCTGGGTGGCCGCCTCGCGGACGCAGGTGAACGTGCCGCGCAGGTGCACGTCGACCACCGTGTCGAAGTCGTCGTCCGTCATCTTCCACAGCACCGTGTCGCGCAGCACGCCCGCGTTGGTGACCAGCACGTCGAGGCGGCCGAACGTCTCGACCGCCGTCGCGACGAGCTGCCGCGCGGTCGCCGTCGGCCCGACGGGGGCGACCACCGCGGTGGCGCGACCGCCCGCGTCCGCGACCCGGGCGGCCGCGGCCTGCGCGACGTCGTCGTCGACGTCGTTCACCACCACGGCGGCGCCCCGCCGCGCGAGCTCCGTGGCGTAGGCGAGGCCGAGGCCCCGGCCGCTGCCCGTGACGATCGCGACCTTGCCGTCCAGGCTGACGTCCCCGCTGGCCATGCGCATCCCCCGGTCCTCGTCGACTGTGCCGCCAGCCTGGCGCCGAATCGTGATGTTGTCAATCATTGTGATTCTCAACGAGTGCGCGTAGCGTCGGCCCCGTGAACCGGATCCACAGGCTCGGGCCCTTCAGCGCGCACGGCGAGAACATCGGCCTCCTGCTGGCCATCTCCAGCGGGCGTGCCGTCGCCGCGGCGCGCGAGTCGCTCGCGCCGTACTCCCTCAGCGCCCGCTCCTACTCCCTGCTCGAGCAGCTCGTCCTGACCGGCGCCCCCACCCAGCGCCAGCTCGCCGACGCGCTCGCGCTGGACCCGAGCCAGATCGTCGCCCTGGTCGACTCGCTCGAGGACCGCGGCCTCGCCGAGCGGCGACCGCACCCGGACGACCGCCGGCAGAAGACGGTCGTGGCCACGGTGGCCGGCGAGACCGTGTACATGGAGGCCAAGGAACAGATCAAGGCGTCGCTCGACACGCTGCTGACCGGTCTCGACCCCGACGAGCGCGTCGTGCTCGCCGACCTGCTGCACCGCATCGCGCGCCCGGCGTCGGGCGCGCTGGAGGACGCCGGCTGACGCCCTCCGCACCACCTCGACGAAGGGAAGCAACATGCGCACAAAGGTGTGTGCCATGGCCGTGGGGGCTGCCGCGGCACTCGTGCTGTCGAGCTGCTCGGGCAGCGGGCAGGGGGCCGACGGCGACGAGGCGACAGGCCCCACGGCGGTCACCGTGGGCGTGCTGCCCATCGTGCCGAGCGCGGCCATGCAGCTCGGCATCGACCAGGGCATCTTCGCGGACCACGGGTTCGACGTGACCCTAGAGACCGGGCAGGGCGGCGCGGCGCTGCTGCCCGCCGTCGTGTCGCAGGAGATGGACTTCGCGCTGTCCAACCCGTTGAGCGTCATGCTGGCGCAGGGCCAGGGCCTCGACGTCCAGCTCATCACCGGCTACTCCCACTCGAAGGCCGAGGGCGACGACGTCACGAGCGTGTGGGCGGCGCCCGGGTCCGGGATCGAGTCGCCCGCCGACCTCGCCGGGAAGACCGTCGCCGTCAACACGCTCAAGACCATGGGCGAGGTGTCGATCCGCGAGATCGTGGAGCAGGACGGCGGCGACCCTGCGAGCGTGCAGTTCGTCGAGATGGGGTTCCCGGACATGCCGGCCGCGCTGGACGGGGGCGACGTCGACGCCGTCTGGGTGCCGGAGCCGTTCCAGACCCAGCTCGCGGAGGGCGGCAACACCCGGGTGTCGTACAACTACCAAGAGGTGTTCCCCGGCGTCATGACCATGGGCGTCATCACCTCCGGCTCGCTCGCGGAGGAGTCTCCCGAGATGGTCGACGAGTTCACCGCCGCCGTGGACGAGGTCACCGCCTACGCCCAGGAGCACCCGGAGGAGGTGGCCACGGCGCTGTCCGGGTTCCTCGAGATGCCCGAGGACGTCGCCGGCGCCCTCGTCATGGAGGACTTCCGCGCCGACATCGACGCCGACGCCATGCAGACCCTCGCCGACCTGTCCGTGGAGGACGGCATCCTGTCCGAGCCCGTGGACATGGGGACGTTCCTGCCGTCCGGAGGGTGAGGCCGGTCCGGACACGTCGGGCGGGTTATCACTGATAACGTCGGTGTCATGGTCGACCTTCGAGCCGAACGCGAGCGAGCGGGCCTCACCCAGGCCCGCCTCGCCGAGCTCGCCAGGATCGCGCCGTCCAACCTCTCGGCGTACGAGTCCGGCCGACGGCCGGCGTCCCCGGCGATGGTCGAACGGATCCGGCGAGCGATGGTCCGGCCGTCCGACCGCCTCCGCGAGAAGCGCGAGCAGGTCCTCACGATCATCGCCCGCAACGGCGGCACGAACCCGCGTGTCTTCGGTTCGGTCGCACGCGGCGACGACACCCCCGCGAGCGACCTCGACATCGTCGTCGACGTGCGCCCGGAGGACGCGTGGCGCTTCGTCTCCACCCCGCGGGAGCTGTCCGAGCTGCTCGGCGTCCACGTCGACGTCGTCACCGAACGCGGGCTGCGTGCCAAGCACCAGGGCATCATCGACGAGGCCGTCCCGTTGTGAACGACCGCACGAGGCGCTGGCTGCACGACCTCGTCGACCACGCAGCCGCGGTCGATCGGCTCGTCGCACGCGGCAAGGAGGCCTACGACGCCGACGAGATGCTCCGCTACGCCGCCGAGGACCTGCTCATCCGCCTCGGCGAGTGCGTGAGCCGCATCGACCGCGACGACCCGGGATTCGTCGACGCCCACGCGGACCTGGAGCTCCGTCGCGTCAAGGACGCGCGCCACGTCGTCGCGCACGGGTACGACGTCGTCGACTCCGAGCTGCTGTGGTCGATCCTGTCGACCAACATCCCTCAGGTCGCCGCCCGGGTCGCGCGACTCGGCGGCTGAACCCGGACGGGTCGGGGTGAACTTCCCCGCTACCAGCAAAGTTGCCGACCCGAACCCTTGCGGTGGGGCCGGCGCGGTGGTGAGCTCCACGAGTGGAGTCGGCAGTCGAGGCGGAGCTGCGCAGGCAGATCATGGCGTGGGTCGGCGAGCGAGCGGAGGCCAACGGCGGCTTCCTCCGTCGTGACGAGCTGCTCGACTTCCACCTCGACGGCGAGAAGCTGCCCGTCATCGACTACTCACGCGGCATCCGCAACCCGGCGTCGTTCGCCTCGACGCTCTCGATCGTCAGCGCCGCGAACGGCCCCTACGACGACACCGAGTCCGAGGACGGGCTGCTGCACTACGCCTACCGCAAGGGCGATCCCTGGTCGGGCGACAACCGGAAGCTCCGGCACGCCATGGAGACCGGGATGCCGCTCATCCTGTTCCGCAAGGAGATCGCGAACGTCTACACGCCCGTGTTCCCGGTGTACGTGGTGGACGACGAGCCCCAGAACCGCCAGTTCCTCGTCGCGCTGGACGAGGCGTTCCGCTTCATCCACGACCCCGCCCACCTCAGCGAGCCGCAGCGGGAGTATGCCCGCCGGCTCGCGAAGCAGCGCCTCCACCAGCCCGCGTTCCGCACCCGCGTCCTCGTCGCGTACGAGACGCGGTGCGCGATCTGCGAGCTCAGGCACGGGTCCCTGCTCGATGCCGCGCACATCGTCCCGGACGGGCACGAGCTCGGCGCCCCGACCGTGAACAACGGCCTCGCCCTGTGCAAGATCCACCACGCCGCGTACGACCAGAACATGCTCGGCGTGACGCCGGACCACGAGGTGCGCATCGCGTTCCGGCTGCTGGAGGAGATCGACGGGCCGATGCTCAAGCACGGGCTGCAGGAGATGCACGGGCGGCACCTCACCCTGCCGCGGCGGCGGGCGGACCGCCCCGACCGCGACCACCTGGCGTGGCGCTACGAACGTTTCGCCGCCGCGTCGACCAAGGAGCCGACCGGGGCGTCGAGGTAGCGCACGATCCGCACGACGGCGTCCCGACCGGCCCGGTTGGCGCCGATGGTGGACGCGGACGGCCCGTAGCCGATGAGGTGCACACGCGGCTCGCCGTCGACCTGGGTGCCGTCCATGCGGATGCCGCCGCCGGCAGTGCGCAGGTGCAGGGGGCGCAGGTGGTCGAGGGCGGCGCGGAAGCCGGTGTTCCAGAAGATGACGTCCACGGGGACGGTCTCGCCGCCGGGCGCGACGACGCCGTCGGGCACGATGCGGGTGAACATGGGCCGCCGGTCGAGCACGCCGCGCGCCTCGGCTGCCAGCAGCGACGGCGTCCTGATGAGGCCGGTGACGGACACGACGCTCAGCGGCGGCAGCCCTTCGCGCACCCGGTCGGCGACCATCGCCACGGCGCGCGAGCCGTCCTCGGGATCGAAGGTGTCGCGCCACACGGGCTCCCGCCGTGTGAACCAGAAGGTCTGCGCCACGTGCGAGACCTCCTCCAGCAGCTGCACGGCCGAGATGCCGCCGCCGACGACGGCGATGCGCTGCCCCGCGAAGTCCTCCGCCCGCACGTAGTCGGCGGTGTGGAGCTGACGGCCGCGGAACGTCTCCTGGCCCGGATAGGCGGGCCAGAACGGCTTCGACCACGTGCCCGTCGCGTTGATGATCGCCCGCGCCACGACGGCGCCGGACCGGCCGCCGCCCTCCCACCGGACGAGCAGCCCGCCGTCCCCCGCCTCCTCGACCCGACGCACGCGCACCGGCCGGACGACGGCGAGGCGCAGCTCTCGCTCGTAGTCGCCGAAGTAGGCGGGCAGGACGTCGACGCTCGCCGCCTCCGGCTCGACGTCGGGCTGCTCGATGCCCGGCAGGTCGTGGATGCCGTTCACCGTGCTCATCCGCAGCGAGCGCCACCGGTGCCGCCACGCTCCTCCGGGGCCGTCCTCGGCGTCGAGGACGACGTACGTGCGCTCGCCGGACGTCGCACCCGCCGCGGGCACGAACCCGCGCCGCCGCAGGTGGTACGCCGCCGACAGCCCGGCCTGTCCCGCGCCGATCACGACGACGTCCGCCTCCTGCGGCAGGGCATCGGTCGTCGTCATGCCTGGCTGAACGTGGCGCGGGCCGGCGGGATTCCTCCGGTGGCCGTGGCGTCCCCTACCTGCCGGTCGGCGCGCGCACCTTGTCCGCGTCACCGTCCTGACGCGGCGCGAGGGCGAAGCCGCCCACCGACGCCGGGTCGTACGTGACGACGGCGTTGAGGTCGGCGAGCTCGAGCCGCCACTCCGTCAGCGCGCGCCACACGCGCAGCCGCATCCGAAGCCCACGTCGCGCCGCGGCGTCGAGGCACAGCATGCGTCCGTGCCGGTGCAGGAGATGCTCCTCGCGCACCTGCCACGGCAGACATCCGAGCGTGCCGTCGCCGTGCGTGTGCTGTCCGTTCATCGTTGCTCCCGCTGTCGGGGTCGACGACGGGACCTGGCGCGAGGCGCCGGCCCGTGGTCGACCTGCACTTCCCACGGCCGGTCGGCCGGGGCGGGTCTTCCTCCTGGGGCACCGTGCGCAGGGAGCGCGGTTGCCGGACCGGCACGCGGAGGGCGTCTCGCCGGTCACTCGTGACCTGGGCAGATATGTACACGATGCCGCGGCCGGCCCGCAACACCGCACGGTCTGCGGGCGGCGATGTCCCCGGGCCGGGCTACCGTCACGGCCCATGACCTACGCCAACGTCGGCACGCTGGGTGCCGCCCCCGGGAAGCGCGACGAGCTGGTCGCCCACCTCACGCAGCGCAGCACGGAGCTCGCGGACGCGGGCTGCCTGCTCTACGAGGTCGGCGTCAGCGACGACCGGCCGGACACGGTGTTCGTCGCCGAGCTGTGGTCGTCGGCCGAGGCGCACCAGGCGTCGCTGCAGCTCCCGGCCGTGCAGGCGTCCATCGCGGCGGCGCGGCCGCTGCTGTCCGGCGAGTTCGGGGGCTTGGACTTCACCGTCGTGGGCTCGCCGTTGCGAGACTGACTCCGTGACACAGGAAGAGTCCGGGGCAGCACGTACGGCCGTCGTGATCGGCGGAGGCATCGGAGGGCTCGCGTCGGGCGTCGCGCTCGCGCGGCACGGCTGGGACGTCATGGTGGTCGAGCGCGCGACGTCGCTGGACCCGGTGGGCGCGGGGATCGTCGTCGCACCGAACGCGGTGCGGTCGCTGGACGCGCTGGGCGTCGGCGACGCGACTCGCGACCTGGCCGCCCTGCAGGGCGAGTTCGGGCTGCGCCGGCCGGACGGCACGTGGCTGGTCCGCGGCCGCGCGGAGGGCGCCGAGTCGGTGTTCGGGGATCGCACGCTGATGCTGCACCGGGCGCAGCTGGTGGGCCTGCTCGCGGACGCGCTGCCCGCCGGGGCGCTGCGGCTGGGGACGTCCGCCGTCGTCGTCGACCCGGGGACGACGACGAGGGCGGCGCGCGTCGCCGTCACCGACGGTGCGGGGACGACGACGGAGGTCCGCGCGGACCTCGTGGTCGCCGCCGACGGCATCGGCTCCGCGACGCGGACTCGCTGGTGGCCGAGCGCCCCGGCGCCGGTGTCCGGCGGGTCGACGGCGTGGCGGTTCGTCACCCCGCGGGTCTCCGGCGTCGTGGGCTCGGAGATCTGGGGCCGCGGGATCGTCGCCGGAGTGATGCCGCTCGCCGACGGGCGCGTCTACATGTACGTCTCGGTGGCCGACGCCGTCGGCGTCCCACGCGACCTGGACGAGCTGCGTGCCCGCCTCGCCGACTGGCACGCCCCGGTCCCCGCCCTGCTCGCGTCGGTCGACGACGACACGGCGCTGCGGCACGAGCTGCGCCACCTGCCCGCCCCGCCCGCATCCCTGGCGACCGGCCGGGTCGCGCTCGTCGGCGACGCCGCGCACGCGATGCTGCCGAACCTCGGACAGGGCGGGTGCCAGGCGCTCGAGGACGGCGTCGTCCTCGGCGCGCGCGTCCGCCCGGGAGACGACGTCGCGTCCGCGCTGCTGCGCTGGTCCGACGAGCGGCGGCCCCGCGTGGAGAAGGTGATGCGGCTGTCGGCCCGGATCTCCGGCCCGACCCTGTGGACGTCGCCGGCCGCCACGGCAGTCCGCGACGCCGGGATGCGCGCCGTCGGGCGCTGGACGGAGGCGCTGGGCGCCCGCGCCCTCCGCCCCGTGATGGCGTGGCGCCCGCCGGAGGGATGAGCACCGACCGACGTGGCGCCCGGTGACGGTTCCGTGCGAACAACCGTCACCAGGTGCTACGTCAGCAGCTCAGGTCACCTGCCGGTGAGGTACCCGTCCCGGCCGGGACCGCGCTCGAACGCGCCGAGGTCGGGCGCGGCACCGTCGTGGTCGAAGCCGAGCTCGGCCCCGCGGTCGATCAGCGCGCTGCCCGCCGCCGGGCGGGCGTTCGGCAGCTCGGGCAGGTCGCCGTTGCCCTGGCGGGGCGCGTCCCACCCGTCGTGCGAGACGCTGAGGAAGTCGTCGGCGGTGAGCTCGAGGCCCAGGTCCCACGAGTTCGACGCCGAGTCCACGCCGTCCATGTACTCGAAGCCGCCGTCGCCGAACGCGACGTTGTTGCGCATGATCCCGAAGCTGGCCGGGGTGCCGTCCTCGTTGACGCCGCGCATGTTGTAGTTCGTGCCGTTGTCGAACGCGGTGTTGTTGTACACCTCGGTCGCCTTCGGGTGATGGTTGGCGTAGAAGCCGCGCAGCGTGTTGTCGAACGCCACGGAGAACGACACCGTGACGTCCACCGGGTTCGGGTCGTACTTCCCGCCGTAGCCGCCCATCTTGAACCCGGTGCCGTTGCCGGACGCCGCCAGCTCGTCCGTGCCGTACACGTAGCCGTTGTGCCAGGCCCACGACCGGGTCACCTCGACCGGCGACGACGAGCTGATGAAGTCGAACCCGTCGTCGGCGTTGTTCCACGCACGGTTCCCCTCGAACAGGTTCACCTTGTCGGAGGGCGTGTTCGTGTGGGAACCGAACCCGTCCGCGTTCTGCCCGGCGCCCGTCTTCGAGTACGGGTCGTAGTTGTCGTGGGCGTCGGAGTTGCGCACGACATTGCCCGCGCCGTCCTGGATGAACAGCCCGGCACCCATGTTGTGGTGCACGTCGAGACGGTCGAACACGTTGTCACTGCCGTCGACCCAGATGCCCCACGACTCGTTGTTGAGGCTGTTGTTCTGCCGCACACCCGTCACCTCGAGCCCTCTGAGCACGAGGTGGTCGGCCAGCACGCTGATGCCCTTGATCCGGCAGTCGTCGAGGATGCCGGAGAAGTCGAGCACCGGTTCCTCCTTCAGGTACGCCGCATAGGTGATCGGCGCATCCGCCGTGCCGCTCGTGGTCAGCGTCACCCCCTCGACCTGGTCGGTCTGGCTCGTGCACTCGCGCACGGCGTCGTCGTACGCGTACGTGCCCCCACGGAGGAACACCGTGTCCCCCGGCTCGGCGCTCTCCTGGGCGCGGGCGATCGTCGCCCACGGGTGCGTGCGGTCGCCCGCCGCTGCGTCGTCGCCGTCGGGGGCGACGAAGTACTGCTCCGCCTGCGGCTGCGCGGACGCCCACGGCGCCGCGCCCAGCCCTGCGGCGACGAGTGCCGCGGGGACGACGAGGCCGCCCACCACGCGACGGCGCGCGGTTCTCCGGTGCTCCATCGATTCACCTCTCTGTGAACGGATGCCGTGGCCAGGAGCGCGTCGCGCCCCGCCCCGGCGACGGCTTGGTCGCCGTCGGCGGCACACCCTACGCCGACGGGCATGCGCTTTCCAGGATTGGTGCACGAACGATCAGACCACTGGGGGCGTAGGCGCCGACCGACGTCGGACCTCGGCACCTCGCCCGGAAATGTCACCGGGCGCTCTGCTGCCGGGGTCGGCTAAGGTGTGGCCTTACCACCGCTCGGTAACCGGTTTCCCGCCGCGTTCCGACCGATGGAGCACCTTCCCGACGACGTGAAAGGTCTCCTCATGACGCAGCTCCGCCGCCAGCTCGGCACCGCTTTCGGTGCCCTTACCCTCGCCGCCGCGACCGCGGCCGGCACCCTTGTCGCCGTCCCCGCCGCCGGCGCGACGCCCGACGCCGCCCCCGGCAGCACGTTCAGCACCACCGATCGGGCACCCGGCTGGGCCTCGCAGAACGGTGGCACCGACGGCGGCGCCGGTGCCGACGCCGGCTCGACCTACGTCGTGACCGACCGCCAGGAGCTCCTCGCCGCGCTGGACAACGGCGGCGCGCGGGACGAGCCGAAGATCGTCTACGTCACGGGGACGATCCACGGCAACGAGACCGACGACGGCCGCCTGCTGGGCGAGCAGGACTTCGCCCCCGGCTACGACTTCGACAAGTTCCTCAGCTGCTTCGGACCCGAGGGGTGGAGCGACGCCCTGCACGACTACTGCGGCGACCAGCGACGGCTGCGCGTCAACGGGAGCCGGGCGATGAAGTCGCAGACCGAGCTGAAGATCCCCAGCAACACCACGATCGTCGGCCTGGGCGACGACGCCGGGTTCGACCAGGCGACGCTCATGCTCCACCTGGCGCACGACGTCGTGATCCGCAACGTCACCGTCGAGGCCCCGGTCGACTGGTTCACCTGGTGGGACCAGCCGGGCAGCACGTGGGACGCGCGGTTCGACGCCGTGTCGGCCGTCACGTCGACCAACATCTGGGTGGACCACGTCACGCTCACCGACGGCAAGTACCCCGACCGCGACGCGCCGCTGGGCCCCGACGGGGAGCCGGCGAACCGGCACGACGGCCTGTTCGACATCGAGGACGGCTCGGACTTCATCACGGTCAGCAACTCCCTGGTCACCGACCACGACAAGGCGATGATGCTGGCCTCCGGCGACGAGCACGGGGACAAGGAGCGCGGGCACCTGAACGTCAGCTACATCGGCAACTTCTTCGACGGCGTCGGCCAGCGGTCGCCGCGCGTCCGGTTCGGGCAGGTGCACGTGCTCAACAACTACTTCCTCGGCCGGGTCAACGACCCGGAGTCGCCCATGACCAGCGCGGCCGCCGTCGAGGGCGGGTACGACTACTTCATCGGGCTCGGCTACGAGTCCCAGGTGCTCTCGGAGCGCAACTCGTTCGACTACACCGGCCCCGGCGCGGACGCCACGGTCGCCGTGAGCGTGTGGAACGCGACCCGGTTCGCCGACGAGGGCTCGTGGTTCAAGCAGCGACCGGTGGACCTCGAGGCCATCGCCGCCGACCAGTACGCGGAGCGGGTGGCCGAGGAGGAGGCGGCGTCCGCCGAGACCGGTGAGCCCCTGCCGGACTGGGCCACCGCCGGCTTCACCCCGACGGTCGACTGGACCCCGCCCTACGGCTACGAGCCGCTCCGCACCGCCGCCGAGGTCGAGCGGCACGCGCGCACCGAGACGGGCGCCGGGCGCCTGTCCGTCCCCGCGCCGTAGGCGCGACGCGAGGCGTAGGACGGCGGCGCAGCGGCCGTCGTCCTACGCTGGCAGCCCGCCTACGAGCTGCCGAGGAGCTGAGTCCCGCGTCTTCCGCCCCCCGCCCCACGAAGGACGTTCCCAGTGCTGCTGCTCCCGAGGGACAGCTCCACCGGAGCCTGTCCCTGCGACACCTGGTCGTCTACGGCCTGCTGTTCATCGGGCCGACGGCGCCCATGGGCACGTTCGGCGTGCTGGACGCGCGCAGCAACGGCGCGGTCGCGCTCGTGTTCGTCGTCGCGACCGTGGCGATGGCGTTCACCGCGTGGTCGTACGCCCGCATGTCCGTCGCCGTCCCGAAGGCGGGCTCGGTCTCGGCCTATGCGACCGCGGGGCTGGGGCGGCGGCCGGGCTTCATGGCCGGGTGGATGATCGGGCTGGACTACCTGTTCATCCCGAGCCTGGCGGCGCTGTTCTGCGGGATCGCCAGCCACGCCCTGTTCCCCGCGGTGCCGGTCTGGGCGTTCACTGGCGCCGCCGTGCTCCTCATCACGGCCCTGAACCTCGGCGGGGTGCGGCTCGCGGCCACGGTGGGGTTCGTCGCCCTGGTCGTGGAGATCGTGGTGCTCGCCGCCTTCTGCGTCGGCGCGGTCGTCGTCCTGGTGCAGGAGGGGCCGGCCCGGCCCTGGCTGTCCCCCCTGACCGGGCTCGACGGGTTCACGCTCGCCGGGACGCTCGGGGCGGTCTCGGTCGCGGCGCTCGCCTTCCTGGGGTTCGACGCGATCGCCACGTTCGCCGAGGAGAGCACCGGCTCCCCGCGGCAGATCGGCCGTGCCCTGATCTTCTGCCTCGTCCTCGCCGGGGCGCTCTTCGTGCTCCAGACCTACCTGGGGGCGCTCCTGACGACGGCGACGCCCCAAGAGCTGGCCGCGAACCCGGACGAGCAGGGCACGATCTTCTACACGACGATCAGCGAGGAGATGGGGTCGTGGCTCGGCACAACCGTCACGACGGCGCGCGCGATCGGTCCCGTGCTCTCCGCGCTCGTCGCGCAGGCCGCGGTGAGCCGCCTCATGTACGGGATGGCGCGCGACGGACAGCTGCCGGCACGGCTCGGGTCCGTGAGCCGCCGGACCGGCGTGCCCCGCCTGGCGATCCTCGTCTCGGCAGTCGCGACGCTCCTCATCGCCGTGGCGGCGGCGATCAGGCCTGACGGCCTCGACCTGCTGTCCTCGATGGTCACGGTCGGCGCCCTGACCGCGTTCGTCTTCCTGCACGTCGCCGTGGTCGGCTACTACGTGGTCGGCAGGCGCACCGACCACCGCGTCCTGCACACGGTCGTCCCCGTGGTCGGCCTGGCGATCGTCGTCACCGTGCTCGCCCTGGCCAGCCATCTCGCCCTCGAGGTCGCGGCCGGGTGGCTCGTCCTGGGCCTGGTCATCATGGTCGGGCGGGGGCGGCGTGACGCGTCCGCCGTCGGCGAACCCGGAAATTGATTCTGCGCGGAACGGCGACGAGAGCACTCCCCCGCCGACTGAGCGCTCCGGCGCATCGCTCCGCGGTGGATCAGCGCTGAGCCGCATCGGGCGGCATCGGAAGTCTCGCTACAGAGGCGAGGAACGGCGGCGACCGGGAAACCGCGATAACTTCGCATCGATGAGACTGTTCCGCACTCTAGCGGTCTCGACCGCACTGCTTGTCGTAGCGACAGGATGCGCCGCCGACGGCGGCGACAGTTCCGGGCCGACGACCGGAGTGTCCCCCTCCACACCGTCCACCTCGGCGACGCCGTCCGACTCCCCGGCGCCGGAGAGCGCGAAGGAGTTAGCGAGTCAGCTCGTCGATGCGGTGGACACCGCGACGTCCTTCACGTTGATCACCGAGGACAACGATCCCAACGATCTCATCGGTCGCCCTGGCGGGTATGAGGACGCCGCAGTCATCATGGACTCCACGGTCAAGTGCTCGGACGGGCTCGGGGCAGACTGCGGCGCGACTGTCGAGATCTTCGGATCCGTCGCCGACGCGGTCGACCGCGCCGACTACATCCAAGGTCTGCTCAAGTCGTCGCCGATTCTCGGCCAGGAGTACGACTACGTGGATGACGGCGGGGCACTGCTCCGTGTCTCCGGTGAGATCAAGCCGTCGATCGCTGCTCAGTACCAGGACTCCTTCGGCGGAGAGCTGGTCAAGCCTCCGCAAGACTGAGTCCGCCGTCGGCGAACCTGGAAATTGAGTCGGGGTGGCTCAAGTTGAACCGGTCAGCAGCAACTCACCTGAGGAGGACAGCATGACCACCACCCTGACCCGCACCCCGTTCGCCGACGCCTGGCTCCGCGACCTGTGGACGCCTCGCGTCGCCGACCTCAGCCGTACCCAGGGCCCCGTGCCCGCCGCCGATGTGTACCGCGACGGCGAGGACCTCGTCGCCCGCCTCGACCTGCCGGGCGTGGACCCGGCCGAGGACGTCACCGTCGAGGTCGAGGGCCGCAAGCTCGTCGTGCGCGGCGAGCGCAAGGACCAGCGCCCGGAGGAGTCCGAGGGCCGGCGCATCTCGGAGGTCCGCTTCGGCGCCTTCCGTCGCGTCGTCACCCTGCCGAAGGCCGTGGACGGCGACGCCGTCACCGCGTCCTACGACGCGGGCGTCCTGACGGTCACCGTCGCCGGCGTCTTCGCCGGCACGACGCCGCAGCGCATCGAGGTCACCAGCGCCTGATCCCAGGCACGCCACGACGGCGCCCGGTCGCACCCGCGACCGGGCGCCGTCGTCGTCTCCGCCCGGGCCGCCGTCACACCTCGCCGTGGCGTCTCGTCGTCACCGTGAGCAACCGATGACGTACGACGGACCGAGGAGAGACGAGATGTCCGAGACGACGCAGGTCGTGGTGGTGGGCGGCGGGTACGCCGGGGTGATGGCGGCGAACCGCCTGACGGCGGGGGACGACGTGGCCGTGACGCTGGTGAACGCGCGCCCGACGTTCGTGGAGCGGATCCGCCTGCACCAGCGGGTGGCGGGCACGCACGGCGCGACGGTGGAGTTCCGGGACGTGCTGGCCGACGACGTGCGGCTGGAGGTCGCGTCCGTCGAGCGGATCGACGCCGAGGCGCGCCGGCTGGTGCTCGCCGACGGCGACGCGCTCGACTACGACTACCTCGTGTACGCCGTGGGCAGCACCAGCGCCGCGCCCGCCGTCCCCGGCGCGGCGGAGTACGCGTTCCGGCTCGCGAGCCTGGAGGAGGCCGACCTGCTGGCCCCGGAGCTGGCCGCCGCGGCGCGGGACGCCCGCGTGACGGTGGTGGGCGCGGGCCCGTCCGGCATCGAGACGGCGTCGGAGCTGGCGGAGCAGGGGCGCACGGTGACGCTCGTCGCCGGCGACCTCTTCGGCCCGTACCTGCATCCGAGGGGCCGGCGGGCCGTGGCCGCGCAGCTGGCACGCCTCGGCGTGACGATCCTGGAGGGCCCCGGTGCCACGGTCACGGCGGTGACCGACGACGCCGTGCAGCTCGCCGACGGCCGGGACCTGCCGAGCGACGTGACGATCTGGACCGCCGGCTTCGCCGTCCCCGACCTCGCCGCCCGCAGCGGCCTGAGCACCGACGCGGCGGGCCGCCTGCTGACCGACGAGACCCTGACCAGCGTGGACGACGAGCGGGTCGTCGCCGCCGGCGACGCGGGCGCGCCGTCCGACCTGCCGTACCGGATGAGCTGCCAGGCCGCCGGCCAGCTGGGCGGCGCCGCCGCGGACACCGTGCTCGCCCGGCTGGCGGGCACCACGCCCGCGCCGGCCGCGGTCGGCTTCCTGGGCCAGTGCCTCAGCCTCGGCCGCGGGGCGGGCCTGTTCCAGTTCGCGAACCGCGGCGACGTCCCGGTCCGCGCGTTCCTCGGCGGGCGGCTCGGCGCGCGGGCCGGGGCCTGGCTCAAGGAGCTCGTCTGCTGGAGCACCGTGAAACAGCTGACCTGGGAGGCGCGGCGGCCCGGCGTCCTCCGCTACCCCGCGGTCGTCGCCGACCCGCGCCGCGCGGCGGCGCTGCGGGACCGGCGGCAGGAGACCGCGGCGTCCGACGTCGTGCCGACGGCCTCGGTGTAACCCGGCCCCGAGCACGACGACGGCCGAGCCCCGGTGGACCACCGGGGCTCGGCCGTGCGTGGCGCGGTCGAGCGACGTCGTCAGCCGACGCGCCGCCGGTACGCGGCGACGGCGAGGCCGTAGCCGACCACCAGGATGCCGACGAGCCAGGCGAGGGCGACCCAGATGTCGCTGCCGACCGGCTGCTCCGCGAACAGGGCGCGGATCGTGTCGACGACGGACGTCACCGGCTGGTTCTCCGCGAACCAGGCGACCGGGCCGGGCATCGTGTCCGTGGGCACGAACGCCGAGCTGATGAACGGCAGGAAGATCAGCGGGTAGCTGAAGGCGCTCGCGCCGTCGACCGTCTTCGCCGAGAGCCCGGCGAGCACGGCGAGCCAGGTCAGGGCCAGCGTGAACATCGCCAGGATCCCGGCCACGGCCAGCCACGCCCCGAACGAGGCTCCGGTGCGGAAGCCCATGAGGAACGCGACCGCGATGACGATCGCGACCGAGACCAGGTTCGCCACGACCGACGTCAGGACGTGCGCCCACAGGACGCTCGAGCGGGCGATCGGCATGGACTGGAACCGGTCGACGATCCCGCCCTGCAGGTCGAGGAACAGCCGGTACGAGGTGTACGCGACGCCCGACGCGATGGTGATGAGCAGGATGCCGGGCAGCATGTAGTTGATGTACGACTCGTCGGACCCGGTGTCGATGGCGCCGCCGAAGACGTAGACGAAGAGCAGCATGATCGCGATCGGCGTCACCGCGGTGGTGATGATCGTGTCGGGGCTGCGCAGGATGTGCCGCAGGGACCGGCCGGTGAGGACCCGGGTGTCCGCGAGGACGTGGGTGGTCATCAGGATTCCTTCTCGGTACCGGTCGCGCCGACGAGCGAGAGGAAGACGTCCTCGAGGGAGGGCTGCTTCTCGACGTACTCGACCTGGGCGGGCGGGAGGAGCTGCTTGAGCTCGGCGAGGGTGCCGTTCTGGATGATCGTTCCCTGGTGCAGGATGGCGATCCGGTCGGCGAGCTGCTCGGCCTCGTCGAGGTACTGCGTGGTGAGCAGCACCGTGGTGCCGTTGTCGGCGAGCGTCTTGACGGTCTTCCACACGTCGATCCGCGCCTGCGGGTCGAGGCCGGTGGTGGGCTCGTCGAGGAAGACGATCGGCGGGTCGCCGATGAGGCTCATGGCGATGTCGAGCCGACGCCGCATGCCGCCGGAGTACGTCCCCGCGCGGCGGTCGCCGGCGTCGGTGAGCGAGAACCGGGCGAGCAGGTCGTCGGCGATCGCGCCGGCGTCGGGCAGGTGGCGCAGCCGGGCGACGAGCACGAGGTTCTCGCGGCCCGTGAGGACCTCGTCGACGGCGGCGAACTGGCCGGTGAGGCTGATCGACTGGCGCACGTCGCCCGGCTTCGCCGCGACGTCGTGCCCGTGCACGACGGCGGTGCCGGCGTCGGCCTTGAGCAGGGTCGACAGGATGCGCACCAGGGTGGTCTTGCCGGCGCCGTTGGAGCCGAGCAGGGCGAAGATGCTCCCCGCGGCGACGTCGAGGTCGACGCCGCGCAGCACGTGCAGCTCACCGAACGACTTCTCGACGCCCTGCACCCGGATCGCGGGCTCGGTGGTCTGAGGCGTGGTCATGTCCGTTGCTCCGTTCTTCGGTCGGTTCAGGGCCGGCGGACGACGACGTCGCCGAAGCCGGTGCTGGCGTGGATCTCTGCGGTGGCCTCGTCCTCGACGGGGCCCTCGGTGGGGGTCAGCTGGTTGCGGACGGAGCCGCTCTCGGACGAGACGTCGAGGTAGGCGGCGGTGCCCTCGGGCACCCCGACCTCGATGGTTCCGAAGGAGGTCGTGAGGGTGACGGCGCCGGACTCCAGGTTGCCCACCCGGATGCCGGCGTGCGCCGACTTGGCCGTGAGGGTGCCGCGCACGCGGCTCACCGCGATGTCGCCGTGCGCCCCGTGCACCGCGAGGGTGCCGGTGACGGAGCCGACGGTCGTGGTCCCGTTGCTGGCGCGGATCGTGCCGTCTCCGGAGACCTCGTCGACGAAGACGGAGCCTGCGCTCACCTTCACGTCGAGGGAGCCGGTGACACGGCCCGCGGTGGCGGACCCGGCCGAGAGCTTGAGGTCGAGCCGCTCGACGTCGTCCACACGGGCGTTGCCGGCGGACAGCGTCATGTCGACGGCGGCGAGCGCGCCCTCGGCGTAGAGCGAGCCGACCTTGCCGCTCAGCGACGAGCCCTCGGGGAGCTCGACGGTGATGTCGGCGGTGCCGGACGCGAACGGGAGCACGTACTGCTTCCACGAGCCGGGGTACGTGATCGAGACGGCGTCGCCGTCGCGGTCGACGCGCACCGACTCGGCGGCGCGGGCGCTGCCCGACTTGGCGTTGGTCGGGAGGACGGTGACGACGACGTCGTCACGCTCGCCGGCGACCACGTGCACGTTGGCGAACGGCACGTCGACGAGGACGGGGACGGGCTGGGGGGCAGGGAAAGTGGGCATGACGGAGCTCCAGGAGTGGTGTCAGGGTGGTGTCAGGGCGGACGGGCGAGCGGCGCGGTGCGGTGCTGCGAAGGGATCAGCGCACCCAGCCGGTGACGCGGCCGGAGCCGCGCTGCTGCGGACGAGCCTGTGCGGCCGGGCGTCCGGTGGACTGCTCGAGCGCGGCGGCGACCGCGCGGACGAGCCATGTGTTGACGGAGACGCCGTCGCGCGCGGCGGCGGTCTCGGCCTGCGTCTTGAGGTGGTCAGGCAGGCGCAGGGTGGTGCGGGTGGTGGCGCCGCCCTCGAGGTCGACGCTCACCGAGGAGCCGGGGCCGTTCACCTCCAGGGTGGGGCCGGGGGGCGGTGTGGGGTCGGCGGCCACGGTCGGCGCGCTGACGACGAACTCGGGCGAGCCGCCGCGGAGGCGGATGTCGACCGAGCCGGGGGCCAGCTCGGCGGAGATCTCCCCCGCCGCGTCGGACAGCGCCTCGAGCAGCACCAGCCGGGCGGCGGCGTCGAGCGGGGCGGTCAGGCGGGAGGCCAGCTCCCGCGCCTCGTCCCCGCCGGCGGCGGCTGCGGTGCCGAGCTGCTGCTGCAGCTCGTCGACGTATCTCGTGAGGTCCATGGCTCCACTATGACACCATTGTGGTGTCACCGCAAGAGGCTTGACGTCATTTCTGGTGTCAACCTGACGCCGGGCGGTGTCGCCCGGCCCGCGAGCCCACGTCGTCGCAGGTCAGGGACGCTGTTCGCGCAGGATGCGCACCGCCTTCGGCCCGACGCCGTGCAGGGCCAGGAGCTCCGCGTCGGTCCGTGCGGCGACGACGGCGAGCGTCGTGACACCAGCCCCGGCGAGGCGCAGCTGGGGGACCGTCGTCATCCCGTCACCCTGCCACGGCGTTAGCGTGGCGTCGTGACCAGACCCCCGCAGGGCCCCGACGACGCCGCGCACGGCGTGCGCCTGTTCGACGACGTCCGCCCCGACGAGACGGACCGCGCCTACCTGCCCGGCATGAGCAGCGCCTGGAAGATGCCCTGGTACGACGTGCAGAGCTGGTGGCGCCGAGCCGGGCGGCTGCACCGCCGCACCGTCGAGCTCGCCGGGATCGCGCCGGGCCAGCGGGTGCTCGACGTCGGCTGCGGCACCGGCAACCTGTCGCTCGCGGTGCTGCGCGCCGTGCCGGACGCCGCGGTGACCGGCCTCGACCCGGACGGCGCCGCATTGCGCCGCGCGGCCCGCAAGGCGCGGCGTAGGCGGGTGGGGCGGCGCGGCTCGCTCACGCTGGTGCGGGGCTTCGCCGACCGGCTGCCGGCCCCCGACGCGGGCGTCGACCACGTGCTCTCCTCCCCCGCCCTGCACCACGTGCCGATGGATGAGAAGCGCCGGTTCGCCGCCGAGCTCGTCCGCGTCCTGCGCCCCGGCGGCACGGCCACCGTCGCGGACCTCGACGCGCCCGGGCACGGCGGCGGGCACGGCGGTCACGGCAGTCACGGGCACGAGCAGCACGGTCACGGGCACGGCGGGCGTGGGCACCACCGGGAGATCGGGGCGAACCAGCACCGCGACGACAACGCCGACGGCGGGATCCAGCGCCTGCTGACCGACGCCGGGCTGGTGGACGCGCGGGAGGTCGGTCGTGCGACGTTCATGGACACGCCCGTCATGTGGGTGCAGGCGCGCCGGCCCTGACTCGCCGGCCGGCGCCTGGGCTCAGGACTTCCCGGCCTCGGCCTCGGCGGCGACGAACTCCGGCGGCGGGGCGAACTGGGAGAGCACGAGGTCGGCGCCGAACGGGTCGCGGATCGTCGCCTCCCGGGTCCACTCGGTGTCCTGGGTCGCGTGCACGACGGCGCCGCCCCGCTCGGCGGCCTGGGCGGCGGCGTCCCGGTCGGCCACCGCGAAGACGACCGACCAGTGCGCCGGCCCGTCGGCGGGCAGCACCCCGGCGACGACGTCGGAGAACCCGGGCGGGACGAACTCCTGCCGCTCGTGGATCTCCGGGTCCACGGTGCGGGCCAGGTGGTCGCCGTACCCGGGCAGGCGCGCCATGCCGGCGCCCAGGTCGTCGCTGCGCTCCCACCCGAGCAGCGGCCCGTAGAACCGCAGCGCGGCGTCGACGTCGGGGGTGAGCAGGTTGCTGAAGTTCCAGGTGCCGGGCTCGTTGACGCGCTGTGCCCCGGCGCGGGTGCCGGCGCGCCAGAGGCGGCTGGGCGCGCCCTCCGGGTCGACGATCCGCGCCATCCACCCCGCGGCCTGCCCGGGCGGGCCGACCTGCTGCGGGGGCGAGCTCAGCACGCCGCCCAGTTCCACCACGCGCGACGCGGCGGCCTCGACGTCGTCGACCGCGAGGTACGTGTGCCACATCGGCTCGCCGTCGTACCCCGGGTCGGGTGTCGCGACGGCCGCGATCGCCGTCGCGTCCGTGCCGTCCCACGACGCCACGACGTACCTCCCCGGCGCACCCGGCGGCAGCTTCTCGGTGAACCGCCAGCCGAACAGCGCGCCGTAGAACGCGAGGGCGGCGTCGACGTCGGCGACCTCGAGGTCGATCCAGCTCGGGACGCCGTGCGGGTACGTGTGCTGGCTCATCTCCCCAGGCTGCACCGGCCCACCGACACCTCGCCCGTCGACACCGACCGTTCATCCACAGGTCGCCCCGACCCCCTTCCGCCCGCGCCCCCGGTTCCCTACCGTGACGACATGACCGCTCCTCGCACGCCCTCCCGACGCGTCGCAGTCCGCCGTCCGACCGTCGCTCTCGCCGCCGCGCTGGCGCTCGGCGCGGGCCTGGCCGTGGCGCCGCTCGCCGCGAGCGCCCACGGGGGACAGCACGAGGGGCAGCACGAGGGGCAGCACGAGGGGCACGGGCGTCCGCACGACCGCTCGCTGCGCGTGGCGACGTACAACCTGTCGCTGAACCGGGCGGCGGAGGGCGAGCTGCAGGCGGACCTGGCCACGGGCGACGACCCGCAGGCGCGCACGGTGGCCGAGGTGATCCAGCGCGCGGACCCGGACGTCGTCCTGCTCAACGAGTTCGACTACGACACCGCCCGTGCCGGCGTGGACCTGTTCCGCGCGAACTACCTCGAGGTGTCGCAGGGCGGCGCCGAGCCCGTGCGCTACCGCTACGCGTACACCGCGCCCTCGAACACGGGGGTGCCGAGCGGCTTCGACCTCGACAACAGCGGCGCGGTGGGCGGCGGCAACGACGCCTTCGGGTTCGGCGAGTTCGAGGGCCAGTACGGGATGGTCGTGCTGTCGAAGTACCCGATCGACACCCGGAACGTGCGCACGTTCCAGCACTTCCTGTGGAAGGACATGCCGGGCGCGCTGCTGCCCGACGACCCGGCCACCCCCGAGCCCGCGGACTGGTACTCCCCCGAGGAGCTCGACGTCGTACGGCTGTCCAGCAAGTCGCACTGGGACGTGCCGGTGCGCGTGGGCGGCCGGACCGTGCACGTCCTGGCGTCGCACCCGACGCCGCCCACGTTCGACGGCGCCGAGGACCGCAACGGCCGGCGCAACCACGACGAGATCCGCTTCTGGGCCGACTACGTGACGCCAGGGAAGGCCTCGCGGTACGTGTACGACGACGAGGGCGGGCGCGGCGGGCTGAAGCCCGGCGAGCGCTTCGTGATCCTGGGCGACCAGAACGCCGACCCGCTGGACGGCGACTCCGTGGACGCGGCCATCGACCAGCTCCTGCAGCACCCGCGGATCACGGACCCGCGGCCGACGTCGGACGGCGCCGTCGAGGCGTCCGGCCTGCAGGGCGGCGCCAACGCGACGCACCGCGGCGACCCCGCGCTCGACACGGCCGACTTCGCCGACACCGCGCCGGGCAACCTGCGGGCCGACTACGTGCTGCCGTCGGCGGGCCTGCCCGTGCGTGACGCCGGCGTGTTCTGGCCGACGCAGGCGGACCCGCTGTCGCGGCTCACGGGCGTCTACCCGTTCCCGTCGAGCGACCACCGGCTGGTGTGGGTGGACCTGCGGGTCGGCTGACCGCGGGGAGAGCGCGCCGCGCAACCGGTGCCGGGGGCATCTCGAATCACCCGCGCTTCACCCCCGCCGCCGGGACCCCGCCGGTGCGAGCGCCCCCGGGCGGTCGCAGGCTCGACAGTGCTGTGCCCTCTCACCGTCGAGCCCCTGGAGATCCCATGAGACGCGCCCTCACCGCGGCGGCAGCGACAGCGACCGCGCTGCTGCTCGCCGCGACGCCCGCCGCCGCGCACGGCGGCAAGCCCTCCCCGAAGCCCCCGGCCGTCAGCGACATCGCCGACGGCCTCGTCACTCCGCTCAGCGCCGCCGTCGGCGCGCACGGCACGTCGTACGTCACCCAGAACTTCGCCGGCCTGCTCACCGAGGTCGACAAGCGGGGCCGCACCTCGGTCGTCCACGCGTCCTCGAACGGCGAGGAGGTGGGCGGCGTCTCCTACCGCGACCGGACGCTCACCTTCACCGAGACGTCGTACGACGAGATGGGCAACCCGGCCGGGTCGACCCTCCGCACGCTGCGACTGGACCGGCACGGCGACCCGGCAGGCCCCGCCCGCACGGTCGCGGACATCCGCGCGTACGAGAACGACCGGAACCCCGACGGCCGGTTCGCGTACGGCTTCCGCGACCTCCCCGCGTCCTGCGCGGCGCAGTTCCCGGAAGGGTTCCCGGCGGAGTACACCGGCATGGAGGACTCGCACCCCTACGCGACCACCAGCCTCCGGGGCACGACGCTCGTCGCCGACGCCGGCATGAACGCCATCCTGTCCGTGAGCGACCGTGGCCGGGTCCGTACCGTCGCGGTGCTGCCCCCGCAACCCGCGGTCGTCTCGGCCGAGGCCGCGGAGCAGAACGGGATGCCGCCCTGCGTCGCCGGCCGTACCTACTGGTTCGAGTCCGTCCCCACCGACGTGGAGGTCGGCCCCTGGGGTCAGCTCTACGTCACCACGCTTCCCGGCGGCCCGGAGGACGACAGCCTCGGGGCCCGCGGCGCGGTCTACCGGGTCAACCCCGTGACCGGGTCGGTGCGCGAGGTGGCGGACGGCTTCGTCAGCGCGACCAACCTCGCCGTCTCCCCGAAGGGCGACATCTACGTCGCGGAGATGTTCGGCGACCGGATCAGCACGGTGAAGCACGGCGGTCCGCGCACGGTCGTCGAGATCACCGTCCCGGGTGCCGTCGAGTGGTCCGGCAAGGGCCTGCTCGCCACGGCGAACGCCTTCGACCCGACGGCGGGGCCGACCGACCCCCCGCAGGGCCGGCTCGTCACCGTCGACCTGCACGCGAAGCACGGCCACCACGGCCACCACGGCCGCTGAGCCGCACAGCGGTCGAGCCTGCCGGGACCCGGTCCCGGCAGGCTCGACCGGCGGGGCAGGGTCAGGGCGTCAGCACCCGCGCCTGCTGCTGGGCGAGGACGCTCAGCTCGGCCGCCTTGAAGGCGTGCTCCTGCGTCATCGCGTTCTCGGTGCGCTCCAGGCAGTCGAGGATGAGCTGCCCGAAGTAGGGGAACCCGACCTGGCCGTCCGCGACCAGGTGGTGCTCACCGTCGCCGTCGACGAGGAACACGTGCCCCCCGCCCTCGCCGGTGCCGACGTTGACGTACTTGCGCAGCTCGATGTACCCCTCGGTGCCGAGGATGATCGTGCGGCCGTCGCCCCACGTGCTCAGCCCGTCCGGCGTGAACCAGTCGACCCGCACGTACCCGGTCGCCCCGTTGTCCATGACGATGCCGGCCTCGCCGAAGTCGTCCAGCTCGGGGTGGTCCGGGTGGTGGTAGTTCGCGATGGCGGCGTGGCTGATCTCCGCGTCCTTCGCGCCCGCGTAGTGCAGCATCTGGTCGAAGTTGTGGCTCCCGATGTCGCACAGGATGCCGCCGTACTTCTCCTTCTCGAAGAACCAGTCCGGTCGGCCGGTGCCGAGGCGGTGCGGTCCGAGGCCCATCACCTGCAGCACACGCCCGATCGCCCCGCGGTCGATGAGCTGCTCGGCCAGCACGGCGGCCTCGACGTGGATGCGCTCGGAGTAGTAGACGGCGTACTTCTGGCCCGTGCGGGCCGTGGCCTCGCGCGCGGCGGCGAGCTGGTCGAGCGTCGTCAGCGGCGCCTTGTCGGTGAAGTAGTCCTTGCCCGCCTCGATGACCCGCAGGCCGAGCGGCGCGCGCTCGGACGTCACCGCGGCGCCCGCGACGAGTCGCACCTCGGCGTCGTCGAGGATCTCGGCCTCGCTGCGCGCGACGCGCACGTCGGGGAACTTGCTGCGCATCGTCTCGACCTTGGCCGGGTCGGGGTCGTACACCCACTTCAGGGTGCCGCCGGCCCCGGCGAGGCCCTCGCACATGCCGAACACGTGGCCGTGGTCGAGGCTGGTCGCCGCGAAGACGAACTCCCCCGGCTCGACGACGGGCGCGGGCACGGGCTCCGGCGCGTAGGCGGCGCCGCTGGCTGCTCCGGTCGGGTTGCTCATGCCTTCGCCCCCACCGTGATCGCGCCCGGCAGCTCGCCCACCGACGCCGTCTTCTCGAAGAACCGCGGCGCCCGCTCCAGGAGGGTGCCGGTGCGGTAGAAGGGGTCGTCGGGCGACAGCGGCAGGTCCACGGTGCGGCGCTCGATGCCCGCCTCGTAGATGGCCGTGACCAGCTCGATGGCGCGGCGGCCGTCCTCGCCGTCGACGGCGGGACGACGGCGCTCGCGCACGGCGTCGAGCATGTCGGCGATCTGCCCGGCGTGGCCGGTGTGCTCCAGCGGCCGGTGCGCCGCCGCGACGGCCTCGATCTGCGCGACCCGCTCCGTGTCGTCCTCGTCTGCGGGGAAGCCGTTCGGGTTGGCCAGGTTCGCCTCGACCTTCCACGGCTGCGAGACGCGGGCGTTCCGGCCCTGCACGACGATCGCCTGCTCCTCGCCGTGGCTCACCACGGAGGCGGTGACCTCGGCGAGCGCGCGGTCGTACTGCAGCACGCTCACCGACAGGTCCTCGACCTCGGCGTTCTCGTGCGCCGCGTTGGTCAGCACGGACGTGACGGCCTTCGGGGACCCGAGCATCCACAGGGTCATGTCGAGGTGGTGGATGGCGTGGTTGAGCGTGCAGCCGCCGCCCTCGCGCTCCCAGGTGCCGCGCCACCACAGGTCGTAGTACTCGGTGCCGCGCCACCAGGCCGAGCTGACCTGGGCGTGCGTGACCGGGCCCGCGAGGCCGGAGTCCAGCACCTCCTTGAGCGTCGCGATGTCGTCGCGGAAGCGGTTCTGCGCGACGACGGACAGCAGGCGGCCGTTGTCCTTCGCGGCGGCGATCATCGCGTCGCACTCCTCGAGCGAGGGCGCCATCGGCTTCTCGACGAGCACGTCGACGCCGGCCTCCAGGGCCTGGATCGACAGGGCGGCGTGGGTGGACGGCGGCGTCGCGACGCTGACGAGGTCGAGGGACTCGGCGGCGAGCATCTCGGCGGCGTCGGTGTAGACGCGGGCGCCGTCGATCCCGAGCTCCGCGCGCAGGGCCTCGGCGCGGCCGGGGGCCGGGTCGCACAGCGCGACGATCTCGCACTGCTCCCCGAAGCGCTGGTAGCCGTCGATGTGCGCCCGGGCGATCCCGCCCGTACCGACGATCCCGATGGTGAGCATGGTTCCTCCGATGGAACGAGCTGGCTGGCGGTTCGGCATGATACGTATCATGCGACGGGGATCAGGGTGGCCGGAGGGCCGCGGCCCTGTCAAGACGAGAGGTGAGGGAGGTCATACTGTGGCGATGTCCCACCCGCCCACCAGCCGCGACGTCGCGCGCCTCGCCGGGGTGTCGCAGGCGACCGTCTCCTACGCGCTCACGGGGCGCGGCACCATCTCGGCGGCTACCCGCGCACGGGTGCTGGAGGTCGCCGAGTCGGTCGGCTACCGGCCCAACCTCGCCGCGCGGTCCATGCGCACGCGCCGGTCGGGCCGGCTGGCCGTCGTCACCGGCGCGACGCTCGACCACCAGCTCCGCCTGCTCACCGGCGCCGGGGAGGTGGCCGAGGCCGCGGGCTACGCCATGGAGACGCACACCGTCGACGGCACGGTGGAGCAGCGCACCGCGCGCGTGCGCGACCTCGCCGCGAGCCGGCAGTACGAGGGCGTCCTCACCCTGGTGCCGGTGCTCCCGGAGGTGCTGTCCGACCCGTCCGCGCCGGCCGACGACGACGCCACCCCCGTCGTCGCCGAGGCGGCCTTCGACGAGCAGATGCGCAGCCTGGGCGACCTCGCCGACGCCAGCACGGTCGAGGTGTTCGTCGCGGCGCTCGTCGCCGCGGGCTACCGCCGCTTCGTGCACGTCGGCGGGCCCGAGCACTTCGCCTCCGCGCGGGCACGCCGCGACGTCTACCTGGCCTCGGTCGCGCGCGCCGCCGCCGACCCGGCGACGAGCGACGTCGTGTCCCTCGGCGTCCTCAGCCGCTCCTGGTCCGGCGACGACGCCCGCCGCGCGGTCGCGGAGATCCCCGCCGACGCGCCGCCCCTGGCCGTGATCGCCGCGAACGACTATCTCGCCGCCGGCGTGGTCCGGGGCGCCGCCGAGCGCGGCTGGTCGGTGCCCGGCGACCTCGTCGTCACGGGCTGGGACAACTTCGAGATGGGGGCGCTGATGATGCCGTCCCTCACCACCGTCGACGTCGACTTCCCCGAGGCCGGCCGCACCGCGATGCGCCGGCTGGTCGCGACGGTGCAGGGCGAGCCCCGTCCGGGGCCCGGCGCGCCGATCCACCGCATCGTGTGGCGCGAGTCCACCGGCGGCGTCCCCGGGCCGGCCGACCCTGCCTCGACGTAGCGGCCTCGACGTAGCGGTCTCTCCTCGTCCCGCCCCGGGACGAGGAGGAACCACGACGTCGACACCCGCGCCTACCCTGGGCCCGTGACCGAGCCTCGCACCCTCCCGCCGTTCGCCTCCGACAACTACGCGCCCGTGCACCCGGACGTCCTGGCCGCCGTCGCCGCGGCGAACGACGGGTACGCCGTCGCGTACGGGGACGACCCGTGGACCGCCCGGCTGGACCTCCGCGTCCGCGAGGTCTTCGGCGCCGGGGCGCTCGCGTTCCCGGTGCTCAACGGCACGGGCGCGAACGTCGTGTCGCTCACCGCGCTCTCGCCGCGCTGGGGCGGTGTCGTCGTGTCCGACGTCGCGCACGTGAACACCGACGAGAACGGCGCACCCGAGCGGGTGGGCGGCCTCAAGCTGCTCGCCTGCCCGTCCGTGGACGGCCGGATCACGCCCGACGACGTCGCGCGCTGGGCCGGGCAGCGCGACGACGTGCACCGCGCGCACCCCGCGGTGCTGTCGCTCACGCAGTCCACCGAGCTCGGCACGGTCTACCCGCTCGAGGACCTGCGCGCGCTCACCCAGGTCGCGCACGAGCTGGGGATGGCGGTGCACGTGGACGGTTCCCGGCTGGCGAACGCCGCCGCGTCGCTCGGCTGCTCGTTGCGGGCGCTGACCACCGACGCGGGAGTCGACGTCGTCTCCCTCGGCGCCGCGAAGAACGGCGGGATGCTCGGCGAGGCCGTCCTCGTGCTGGGGCCGGACGACGCCCCGGACGCCGCGTCCGCGCGGTCCCGGGAGACGGCCGCGGCCGCCGTGCCGTTCCTGCGCAAGGCATCGATGCAGCTCGCGTCCAAGACGCGGTTCGTCTCCGCGCAGCTCCTGGCGCTGCTCGGGGACCCGGACGACGCGGCGGGCGACGACGAACCCCTGTGGCACCGCAACGCCGCGCGGTCGAACGCGATGGCGACCCGCCTGCGCGCGGGCCTCGAAGGGCTCGGCGGCGACGTCGTGCGCGTCACCCGCCCCACCGAGGCGAACGCCGTCTTCGCCACGCTCCCCCGCGCCGCCGCCGACCGGCTGCGCGCCGTCGCCCGCTTCTACGACTGGGCCGACGGCGAGACGCCCGACCGCGTCGAGGTGCGGCTCATGTGCTCCTGGGACACCGCGCCGGAGACGGTCGACGCGTTCGTCACGGCGGCCGCCGACGCGGCGGCCTGACCGAGGCGTTCAGCGCGACGCCGGGGTCGCGAGCGGCAGGTCGGGGGCCGCGGCGTCGTAGTCCTCCAGGTTCCGCAGCCTCCGCACGGGGCTGAGCCCGACGATGACGGGCCCGAGCAGCAGCACGAACGCGGACCCGAGCAGCACGGCCCGGCTGCCGATGTGCGCGGCGAGCACGCCGGCCGCGAGCGACCCGAGCGGGATCATGCTCCACGACACGAACCGCACGGTGGCCATCACCCGCGACAGCAGCTCGGGCGGGCTCGCGACCTGCCGATACGTGCGCGTCACGACGCTCCCCGGCACCACCGACGCGCCGAACACCATCGTGCCGACGGCGAAGCAGAGCCACCCCGCGGCGCCGGCGCCGAGCGGGATCAGCAGCGCGCCGGCGAACCCGAACAGCCCGTCGAGCAGCAGCACCCGCGCGGACCCGAAACGTCGCACGAGCCACGGCGTGGCGGCCGCCGCGAGCAGCGACCCGACGCCGTCGGCGGCGAGCAGCACGCCCACCATCGCGGGCGGCGCGTCGAGGTCGCGCACCAGGTAGAGCGCGAACAGCCCGGCCTGCACGCCGCACACGAGGTTGACGACGCACGCCCACCAGGTGGCCGGGGCGATCACGGGGTGCCGCACGACGAACCGCCAGCCCTCGGCGATCATCGCGCCCATGCCCGGCCGGGCCTCGTCGTCGCCCAGGGCGGGCTCGCGCCGTTCGGGCAGCCGCCGCAGCAGCAGGGCGGACACGACGTACGACGCGGCGTCGACCAGCAGCGCCGGCACGGCCCCCACGGCCTGGACCAGGAGGCCCGCCACCGACGGCCCGCCGAGCTGCGTGGCGGCCTGCGTGCCCGAGACCAGGCTGTTGCGGCTGGTCAGCTCGTGCTTCGGCACGACCGTCGGCAGGAAGGTCGTGTTGGCGGTGAAGAAGAACACCTCGGCGACGTTCACCGCGAGCGCCGCGAGCACGAGGTGGACCAACGAGAGGTCACCGAGCCACCAGACCAGCGGGACGGCGAGGATCACGGCGGCGCGCACCAGGTCGGCCGCCACCTGCGTGGCGCGCAGCGGCAGCCGGTGCACGATCGCGCCGGCGGGCAGCCCGAGCACCACCCAGGCGAGGTACGACGACGCGGCAAGCAGGCCCGTCTCGACCGGGCCGGCGTCGAGCACGGTCACCGCTGCGAGCGGCAGCGCGACGGTCGTGACGGCGGTGCCGACGCCGCTGGTGGTGCTCGCGGCCCAGTAGGTCCAGAACGGCCGTGCACTCGTGGCCACCGGGCCACCTCCTCGTCGACGAGACTCCGCGGGGCCCGCCGGGAACAGGCGGGGTCGCGTCGTCGTTGGTAAGTTCCAGATTGGAACTTACCCCATGGTTGCGGGATGGACGCGCACCCCGGCCCGGCGAGAGGATGTGCCCCATGCGCCGCGAGGACCTTGCCGACAGCTCGTGCGGCATCGCGCAGTCCCTCGGCGTCGTCGGCGACTGGCAGAGCCTGTTGATCGTGCGCGAGGCGGCCGCCGGCGTCACCCGGTTCGAGGGCTTCGACCGCGAGCTCGGGCTCTCGCGCCGCGCGCTCACCGAGAGGCTCGGCGGCCTCGTCGAGCACGGGGTCCTGGAGAAGGTGCCGTACTCCGAGCGCCCGCCGCGCCACGACTACCGGCTCACCGCCCAGGGCGAGGGCCTGCTGCCCGTGCTGCTCGCGCTGCAGGAGTGGGGCACGCGGTTCGTCATGGGCGACGGCGGGGTCAGCGGCGCGCTGGGCGACGGCGACCTCGCGCGGGCCCGCGCACTCGAGGGCACGCGGGTTCCCGACGTCGCGCTCGCGGCGCACGACGGCTCCACCGTGCGGCTCGTGTCCCCCGACCGGTGGACCGCGCTGTTCTTCTTCCCCGGCGCGTACGCGCCCGGCACCCACGGCTACCCGCCCCGCTGGGGCGACGTGCCGGGCACCGCCGGCTGCACGCTCGAGTGCGTCACCTACGGCCGCCGGCACGCCGACCTGGCGGCCGCGGGGGCGCGGGTGCTCGGCGTGAGCACGCAGCACCCGGAGCAGCAGGCCGCGTTCGCGGCCCACGCCGAGCTGCCCTACCTGCTCGCGTCGGACCAGGACGGGCTGGCCGCGTCCGCGCTCCGCCTGCCCGTGTTCCGCGCCGGCGGTTCCGACCGGCTCAAGCGCGTCACGCTGCTGGTGGACCCGACCGGCGTCGTGCGGCACGTGCAGGCGCCGGTCACGGACCCGGCACAGTCCGTCGACGACGTGCTCGACCTCGTGCGCGGGCTCGCGGTCGCGGCACCGGCGGAGACCGCGCCGGCGGGGACGGCGGCGTCGAGGGCCCGGCGTTAGGGTCGGAACCAACCGGAGCCGGCGGAAGGAACCCCCACCATGACCACCCCCACCAGCCCCACCAGCACGTCGGAGCACCGCTACCCGCACGTGGCCGAGGCGTCGATCCACGTGGCCCAGCCGCCCGAGCGGGTGTGGGCCGAGCTCATGCACCCGGGCGCGCGCTGGATGCTCGGCGCGAACATCGAGACGGACTTCCAGCCGGGCAGCCCGATCACGTTCGAGGGCCACTTCTTCGGCCGCCAGTTCTCCGACAAGGGCGTGGTGATCGCCGTCGAGCGTCCGCGCCTGCTGCACTTCACCCACTTCTCCCCCCTGGCCGAGCTCGCGGACGTCGAGGACAACTACCACGAGATTCGCATTGCGCTCGAACCGGACGAGACGGGTACGGTCGTGTCCGTGAGGCAGGAGAACATCGACACGGCCCAGCACGCGACGAACTCGCAGGCGCACTGGCAGGACGCGCTCGCGACCCTCGCCCACCGCGATGGTGCACCTGCCCGGCGCGCGTGACCCGGCGCCGGCCCGCACGGGCCGCCGTCACCGCGCTCACCGCGACGCTCGTCGTCGTCCCGCTCGCCGCGTGCTCCGGCGCGGGCAGCGAGCCGTCTCCCGGCCCGGCATCCTCCGTCTCGGAAGGCGCGCCGTCGAGCTCACCCAGCCCGTCCCCGAGCGCGACGACCGCGTCGCCGAGCCCGACGGCGTCGACCACCCCCGAGCCCGCCGGCACCCCGACGCCTGACGACGCGCTGGCGGGCTGGAGCCTCGAGCAGAAGGTGGGCCAGCTGCT
The DNA here is from genome assembly GCF_040632295.1 of Isoptericola sp. NPDC019482. Taxonomy (NCBI): domain Bacteria; kingdom Bacillati; phylum Actinomycetota; class Actinomycetes; order Micrococcales; family Promicromonosporaceae; genus Isoptericola; species Isoptericola sp. NPDC019482. The sequence continues at coordinate 17,388 of NZ_JBEYBQ010000026.1, read as the reverse complement.
CATGGTCGGGGTGTCGGTGAGCGACCCCGCCCCCGTGAGCGCCGAGGCGATCCGTGAGGAGCACGTGGGCAACGTCTTCCTGCACGGCCGCAGCACGGCGGGAGTGGACGCGACGCGCGAGCTGGTCGACGAGTACACCGCGCTCGTGTCCCCCCGCTCGACCCGCGGCACGCCGCTGCTCGTGGCCACCGACCAGGAGGGTGGCCTCGTCCAGGTGCTCCGTGGCCCGGGGTTCTCCGACGTCCCGAGGGCGACCGAGCAGGCCACCTGGAAGCCCGCCACGCTGCAGAAGCGCGCGCGGGGCTGGGGTGACGAGCTCGCCGCCGCGGGCGTGAACCTCAACCTCGCGCCCGTGATGGACCTGGTGGACGAGGACGACGCCGCGGACAACCCGCCCATCGGCTACTTCGGGCGGAACTACGGCTTCACGCCGACCTCGGTGGTCCGTTCGGCGAACGCGTTCAGCGCGGGCCAGCGGGCGGCCGGCGTCGAGACCGTCATCAAGCACTTCCCGGGCCTCGGCCGCGTCACGGAGAACACGGACACCGCGGCGCGCGTCACCGACGACGTCACCACTCGCGACGACCCGTCCGTGCGCGTCTTCGCCCGCGGGATCGACGCGGGCGCGCGCTACGTGATGATGTCGAGCGCCGTGTACGAGCGCATCGACCCCGACGCCCCCGCCCCGTTCTCCCCCGTCGTCGTGGACGACCTGCTGCGCGGCGACCTCGGGTTCGACGGCGTCGTCATGACCGACGACGTGTCCGCCGCCGCCCAGGTGCAGGACCGCTCGCCCGGCGAGCGGGCGGTGGACGCCGTCGACGCCGGCGTCGACCTGGTGCTCGCGTCGGCCGACCCGTCCGTCGTGCCCGCGATGGCGGACGCCCTGGTCGCGAAGGCCCGCAAGGACCCGGAGTTCGCGAAGAAGGTCGACGCCTCCGCCCGCCGGGTGCTGGCGGCCAAGGCCGCCACCCTCCCGCCGAGGTAGTACCAGGCCCCACGAGGTAGTTGCCGGGCTGCCGAGGTAGTACCCGGGATGCCGAGGTAGTACCCGGGCTGCCGAGGTAGTACCAGATCCCGCGAGGTAGCAGGCCTTCCGACGAGGTAGTACGAGTCTTCGCGAGATAGTACGACCCGGACGGAATCGGACCACCTCACGGAGGGGTGCACTACCTCGCCGCCCGCGGTACTACCTCGGCGGTTCCGGTACTACCTCGGCTGCTGCGCCGTCGGCGCCGCGGGTGCTCGACGTCGGCGTGGGCACCGGGATCGTCGCCCGGCAGCTGCGCGCGGCGGGCTGCGCCGAGCCGCGCGAGCGCCGCGACACCTGGGAGCGCACCTACACGCGCGACGAGTGGCTGTCCCTGGTGCCCACGACGGGCGTCGCCACCCGGCTCCCGGCCGCGCAGCTCGACGCCCTCCTGGCGGGGCTCGGCGCCGCGATCGACGCCGCGGGCGGCAGCTTCGTGCAGCAGGGGTTCACGCTGTCGGTCGGCGCCGTCCGCGTCTGACGCCCGGCGAGGCCCGCCGCGGCGGGCGAGGATCGAGCATGGCCCGCACCGCCGGTGACGTCCTCGCCGCCGCGATCCGCGCCCAGGCGGAGACGGTCCTGCGCGTCCACGCGGACGTGCGGGCGGCGACCGCGCCGGATGTCGGAGGCCCCGACCCCTCCCCGGGCGTCGGCACGAGCCCGGTCACCGGCACTGCCGCCGACGCCGTGCACGACGCCCGCGTGGCGGTGCGGCGGCTGCGCGCGGTGCTGCGGGTCTTCCCGGACTGCACGGCCGCCGAGCCGGGCACGGTCGGGGCGCTCACCTGGTGGGTGCGCGCCCTCGGCGCGGCGCGCGACGCGGAGGTGCAGCGGGACGGGCTCGCGGCGCTGGCCCGCGACCTGGTGTCCGCGCCCTCGGGCGTGCGGGCAGGGCTGATCGTGCTGGACGGCGCGCTGCGGGCGGCCCACGACGACGCGCGGACGGCGGTGAGGTCGGCGCTCGCGTCAACCCGCTGCCGTGACCTCACGGCCCGGGTGGGCGCGCTCGCGTCGGCGCCGCCGCTCGGCCCGGGCGCCGGCGGCGAGGCCGCGGTGACGCTGCGTCCCGGCGTCGAGCGCGAGCTGGCGCGGGTCGGGCGGCGCGCCGGGCCGGTCGCCGGATGGCACGGCCCCGCACCGGAGGACGGACCGTCACCGGCGTCCGCCGCGGGAGGCACCGGGTCGGCGACCTCGGCAGCACGCCCGGCGCCCGACGTCGTGCACCGGCTGCGCAAGGCCGCCCGCCGCGCCCGCTACGCCGCCGAGGTGCTCGCGGGATCCGGCGACCATGCCACCGACCGCTGGGCCGACGACGTCGTCGCGCACCACCGCGAGCTGCAGGACCTGCTCGGCACAGTGCACGACGCCGACGTGCTGCGCGCGACGCTGGCGGGGCTGCGCGGGCCGCGCACGGCGGCGGCCGTCGACGCCTGCGTGCAGCTCGGCGACGAGCGCGCGGCGCAGGCCCTCGCCGCCGCGGCCACCGCGCTGCGCCGAGGCGGACCTGTCCGCGGCTGAGCCGGAAACGCCTTCGAGCAAGCGATCCGTCGCGCCATCCCGTGGGTTGGCGCGACGGATCGCCTGCTCGAAGGCAGGTCGGTCAGTGGCCGCCGGAGACCAGGAACACCAGCCCGAAGGCGATGGCCCCGACCACGACGCCCATGCAGGCGATCGCGCCGGCGAGGCGGGCGGGCGACGGCCGCGGGATGGCGACGGCGCGCGCCGTCGGCGCCTCGTTCGCGTCGGACCCGCGCGGAGCCGACGACGGCGCTGCGGGCGCGTCGACCGGCGTCGTGCCGGCGAGCAGCCGCAGGCCGAGGGCGAAGAGGGCGGGGATGCCGGCGCCCACGATCAGCCCGGCCACGAGGACCTGGCCGAGGGCGCCCCACTCGATGAAGTTCATGCTCCCACCTTCGGGTTCGACGGGGCGCTGACGGTACCCACGGCGCCGACGGCCGGGGCGACGGACGAGGCGGTGGCCACGGCGGGCACGGGCCCGACGCGCTCGCCGCCGGCCTCGCCGGTGGTGGCGGCGACGGCCTCGAGGGACGCGCCCTTCTCCTCGTCCCACGCCTCGTTGACGTTGGTGTGGTCGACGGGCTTGCGGCGCGACGCGACCCAGATGGCCGCGGAGGCGACGATCAGCAGCAGGAAGACGGCGATGGTGCCGGCGGCGCCGCCGATGGACGACTCCAGCCAGTGGCACAGCGCGCCGACCAGGCCGGCCGCGGGGAGGGTGACCATCCAGGCCACGAACATGCGGCCCGCGACGCTCCACCGGACCTTCGCGCCCGGCATGCCGACGCCCGAGCCGAGCACGGAGCCGGTGGCGACGTGCGTCGTCGAGAGCGAGAAGCCGAAGTGGCTGGACAGCAGGATGACGGCGGCGGACGACGTCTCGGCGGCCATGCCCTGGCGGGTGTCGATCTCGACGAGGCCCTTGCCGAGGGTGCGGATGACGCGCCAGCCGCCCAGGTAGGTGCCGATCGCCATCGCGAGGGCGCACGACACGATGACCCAGAACGGGACGCCGGAGTCGGCCGGCACCGCACCGCCCGCGATGAGCGCGAGCAGGATGATGCCCATCGACTTCTGCGCGTCGTTGGTGCCGTGCGCGAGGGAGACGAGCGACGCGGAGCCGATCTGGCCCCAGCGGAAGCCGCGGTTCGTCACGTCCTGCGGCACGCCGCGGGTCAGGCGGGCCACGAGCCACGTGCCCAGGCCGGCCACCGCGATCGCGACCACGGGGGCGATGAGGGCGGGCACGAGCACCTTGGCGATCACGCCCTCCCACAGCACGCCCGACGTGCCGACGGCGGCGAGCACGGCGCCCACCATGCCGCCCACCAGGGCGTGCGAGGAGCTCGAGGGGATGCCGAACAGCCAGGTGATGAGGTTCCAGACGATGCCGCCGACCAGGCCGGCGAGCACGACGGGCAGGGTGATCACCCCGGCGTCGACGATGCCCTTGGCGATCGTGGCGGCGACGGCGAGGGAGAGGAAGGCGCCGACGAGGTTGAGGACGGCGGACAGCGCGACGGCGGTCCGGGGCTTGAGGGCTCGGGTGGCGATGGAGGTGGCCATCGCGTTGCCCGTGTCGTGGAACCCGTTCGTGAAGTCGAAAGCGAGGGCCGTCACGACGACGAGCGCGAGCAGAAGCGTCTCGGTCACGGCACCCATCGTGGGGGGTGAACCTGAGCGTTTTCGACCGTCCGTGGGCCGTTCGGTGAACTGTTCCGGGACTGTTCACCTGCTGTTCATCTGACGGCGGCGTGTCGCGGTCGCGCGTGGCGCGGCGGATCTGCCGCCGCCTACGGAAGCACGGGCCCGGTGCCCCCGTAGTGCGCCGCCAGGCGCCGCAGTCCCTCGTCCATGTTCACGGCCGGGACCCAGTCCAGGTCGCGGCGCGTGGCCCGCTGGTCGAACCAGTGCGCGGTGGACAGCTGCTCGGCGAGGAAGCGCGTCATGGGCGGCTCGTCCGCGCCGGGCCGCACCCGCCACAGGGCCTCGACGAGGCCGCCGGCCGTCCGCGCCAGGCCGGCGGGCGCCCGCCACGCGGGCGGCCGGACGCCCGCCGCGCGGCAGATGCCGGACAGCAGGTCGGCCACGGTACGCGGCTCGCCGTTGGTCAGCACGTACGCGCGGCCGCCGACGACGTCGGGCGCGTCGCGCAGGCGGTCGAGGGCCGCGAGCATCCCGTCGGCCGCGTTGTCCACGTAGAGCGTGTCGATGAGGGCCGCGCCGTGGCCCAGCAGCGGCAGGCGGCCGCGCGCGGCACGGTCGACGATGCGCTCCACGAGCTGCGTGTCCCCCGGGCCCCAGACGATGTGCGGCCGGACGGCGACGACGCGCGGCCCGCGCCCGGACCCGGCGTCGCGACCCAGCGCGAGCACCTCGGCGGCGGCCTTGGTCCGGGCGTACTCGCCGCGGGCGCCCTCGGGGTCGGCGGGCGTGGCCGGGGCGCCGACCAGCGACGTCCCCAGGTGCGCCACCGACGGCGACGACACCTGCACGAACCGGCGCACCCCCGCGCGCTCGGCGGCCCCCAGGAGGGTCCGCGTGCCCTCCACGTTCACCTCGTGGAACTCCGCCGGCGCCCCCGCCAGGGACACCTTCGCGGCCAGGTGGACGACGCCGTCGACGCCGTCCACGGCCCGAGCGACGACGTCCGGGTCGGTCACGGAGCCGAGCACGTCGGCCGCGCCGTCGACGCCGGACGGGCGACGCTGCAGCGTGCGCACGTCGTCGCCGCGGGTCACGAGGGCGCGGGCCACGGCGCCGCCGAGCAGCCCGGACGCGCCGGTCACGAGCACGGTCACGGCTTCCCCACCCGTCCGCCGGTGAGCACGCCGTCCGCCCACCTCGCCAGCCGGGTGCGGTCGATCTTGGAGTTGTGCCGGACGTCGGTCGGCATGCGGGGCACCACCAGCACGGCGGCCAGCGGCACCGGCGACGCGGCTCGCGCGGCGGCGGCGAGGTCGTCGGGCGCGAGGCCGGGGCGCCGCGTGGCGCCGGTGGTCTCGACGACGGCGACCGGCTGCTGCACCCCCACGGGCCCGACGCCGACGACGGCGGCGCGCCGCACCTCGGGCACGCGCTCCACGTGCTGCTCGGGTCCCACGGGCGCGAGCGGGCCGTCGGCCGTGCGCAGCACGTGCGCGAGGCGCCCCTCGATCCACAGGCGACCCTGGTCGTCCAGGTGCCCGACGTCGCCCGTGCGGTGCCAGCGGCCCGGCGGGGTGTCGCGCTCGGCGGCCAGGTCGGTGAGCCACAGGCGGTCGTAGCGCTCCTTGAGATGCCCGGCGCGTACCAGCACCTCGCCCAGCACGCCCGGTGCGTCCGACGGCGCGCCGGTCGCGGCGCCGTCGTCGTCGAGCGCGCTGACCAGCACCTCGCCGCCGCCGACGGGCCGGCCCACGCAGACGCCGGCGTCCGGCGCCGCGGCCGCGTCCCGGATGCCGTCGAACGTGATGTCCGTGACGAGCAGGCACTCCGTCATCCCGTACGGGGTGTGCGGGGTCGCGGACGGCATGAGCGCCGCCGCCGAGCCCAGCAGCTCGGCCGAGATCGGCGCACCCGTCGAGAGGAACGTCCGCACCCGGAACAGGGCCGCCCGGTCGGCAGCCGACTCGGGACCGTCGAGGGCGTCGGCGGTGTCGACGACATTGAGGATCGCCGCCGGCGACAGGAACACGATGCGCGCGTCGGACGCCCGCACCGCGTCGGCGACGGCCCGCGCGGTGAGCGTCGCGGGCGACGACACGTCCATCACCGGCGTCACCGACCGCGTGCCGAGCGCCGGCCCCAGCAGCGCGAACGGCGCGAACCCGGTGACGAGGCCCGTCTCGGGCCCGACGTCGAAGTGCGCCGCGAGCGCGTCGCGCAGCGCGGACAGCTCGGCGTGCCGGTAGACGACGCCCTTCGCCGGGCCCGTCGAGCCGGACGTGAACAGCACGGCGGCCTCGTCGTGCGGGCCGGGCTCCGGCGGCAGCGGGCGCCCCTCGCCCGCCCGGGCGACGTCGACCAGCTCGTGCGTCACCCCGAGCGCCCGGCGCGCCGCCGGAGCAAGCGGCTCGGCCGAGATCCGCACCCCCGGCCAGCCGAGCGCCCGCGCGGCGGCGAGCCCCTTGCGCTGCGCGACGACGAACCGCGGCCACGCGCCCCGCTGCGCCCGCGTCAGCCCGCGCACCCCCAGCCCGGCGTCGGCCACCACCACGACGGCGCCGATCCGCAGGCACGCGTACACCAGCGCCGTCAGCGTCGGTCCCGGCTCGACCAGCAGCGACACCCGGTCGCCCCGCCGCACGCCGATGCCGTGCAGCCCCGCGGCGATGCGCCGCACCTGCCGGTCCAGCGCCCGCCAGCTCGCCGTGAACGGCCGGCCGTCGCCGCCCTGGGCCGCCATGTCCAGCACCGCCGGCGCGGCGTCGTCGGCCCGCGCGTCCAGCGCCGCCCACAGGGGCACGAACGACGGCGAGGGATCCGACGAGGCGGAGGGGTCGGCAACCTCGGCCGACAGCGAGGACAACCACGACAGCACCGGAGGAGCCCAGTCGACGTCCTCGGCGATCAGGTGCCCGGCGTCCGCGAACCGGTGCACGTGCGCGTGCGGCAGCCGCCGGACCAGGTCGTCGAGGTACCGGTCGGAGAAGATCGGGTCGTGCGGCCCCCACAGCATCACGGCGGGCACGGTCAGCCCGGCGACGCCGGCGGCGATGCGGTGCAGCTCGTCCGCGCTGGGGTGGGCGTCGTCGACTGGGATGTCGGCGACGAAGCCCTCGATGCCGTCGCGCTCGTCGGCAATGAGGTACGGCAGGCGGTAGGCGGCGGCGACGTCGGCGGCCAGGCGCGGGCGGGCGAGCGCCAGGGTCGTCTCGAGGAAGGCGCGGGTGGTGCGCGTCCCGACGCGGTGCACGGGGCCGGCGAGCGCGAGGCGCAGCGGCGCGGGGATCGGCGCGTCGTCGGGCTGGTGCACGGCGGTGTTGAGCAGCGCGACGCCGGCGAGCTGCTCGGGGTGGTCGACGGCCCAGCCGAGCGAGACGACGCCGCCCCAGTCGTGGCCGAGCGTCACGACCGGCCCCGTCAGCCCGAGCGCGTCGGTGAACGCGCCGAGGTCGGCCACGCGGCGGGCGAGCGGCCGGTGCTCGCCGGTGCGCTGGGAGAGTCCCATCTCGAGCTGGTCGACGGCGACGACGCGCCAGGCGGGCGCGCCGGCGGCCGCGGCATCCAGCGCGTCGGCGACGAGTCGGCGCCACAGGTACGACCAGGTGGGGTTGCCGTGCACGGCGAGCACCGTGCCGACGGCCTCGACGCCGCGCGCGGCGAGCTCGGGCCCGGTGTCGAGGTAGTGCCACGACGCGCCGCGCGCGTCGGTCAGCACGTGGCTGTGGCGCGGGTCGAGGCCGGGCAGGCCCGGGGGCGCGGTGTCGGCGGGTCGGGGGGTCCGGGACGGCACGGTGCGGGTCGCGCCCGTCACCACGCGAGCTCCAGCATCGCCGTGTTGATGCCGGACCCGACGCCCATGAGCAGCACGCGGTCGCCGGCACTCAGCGAGTCCTGCTGCTCCACGAGGGTGATGGGCACGGACGCCGGGCCGACGTTGCCGTAGCGCTCGTAGGTGGTGGGCACCTTGGCGCGGTCCAGGCCGACGGCCTCGACGATGGCGTCGGTGTGCACGCGCGACACCTGGTGGGTGACGTACCGGTCCATGCGCGCCCAGTCCCAGTCGGCGACGGCGTCCTTCCAGGCGTCGACGACGAGCTCGAGGCCGCCGTCGAGCAGGGCCTTCGCGTCGGTGAACATGCCCTCGGTGCTGCCCACGCACAGGTCGTGGAACTGCGTGGCGGCGCGGGTGACGCCGCCGAGCACGCGGTGGCCCTCGGGGTGCTCGTCGGTGCGGCCCAGCACGGCCGCGGCGGAGCCGGAGCCGAGGGTGAGGGACGCGAACTCCTGCATGAAGTCGTCGCGGCTGCGGTCCTCCTGCAGCAGGCGCTCGATGGTGCGGTCGTGGATGACGTCGGCGTCCTCGCCGTCCACCACGACGGCGTACCGGACCTGGCCGGACTCGATCATCCCGGCGGCGAGGCTCATGCCGTTGATGAAGCCGAGGCAGGCGTTGGCGACGTCGAAGTTCACCGCGGACGACGGCAGCCCCAGCCCGTGGTGCAGGCGCACGGCGACGGACGGCTCGAGGTGGCGGCGCGTCACAGAGGTGTTGATGAGCAGGCCGACGTCGGCGGGCTCGACGCCCGCGACGGCGAGCGCCTCACGCCCGGCGGCGACGGTCGCGTCGTCCACGTCCTCGCCGGCCGTCCAGGCACGCCGCTCGCGCACGCCGGCGACGCGTTGCAGCAGCGTGGTCGGCAGCCGCAGGCGCCGCAGCGCGGGAGCGAGCCGTTGCTGCACCGCGGCGGAGGTCCGCACCCCTGCCGGGATCCTGCTGGTCACGGCCAGCAGCGAGACACCTGCGAACCTGGTGGTGGCGTTTCCTGACACACGAGCTCCAGACGACCGGTCGCGCGGGAGGAGCACGGAGCCGGCTCAGCGACGAGTTGGCGGGGCCGCACGACCCCGGCCCCGCGACGTTACGACGTCCGGGGCGCGCCCGCCGTTCCAACCCCGCGATGTGGGATCGGCCACGCAGGGTTCACCCGCGGCGCGCACCGGTCATACGGGCGTTCCTCACGCCGCGCCGAGGACGTCGAGCGTCCACGCGTGCTCGAACGCGATCTCCTCCCAGCGCGCGTACCGCCCGGAGACGCCGCCGTGCCCGGCGGACATCTCGATCTTCAGCAGCGCCGGGGCGCCCGCGGCCCGCAGGCGTGCGACCCACTTGGCGGGCTCGACGTACAGCACGCGGGTGTCGTGTAGCGACGTCGTCGCCAGGACGCGCGGGTACGCGGACGCGTCGTCGGGCACGTTCTCGTACGGCGTGTACCCCTTCATGCGGGCGTACACCGCGGCGTCGTGCAGGGGATCGCCCCACTCGTCCCACTCGACGACGGTGAGCGGCAGGGTCGGGTCGAGCATGGAGGTGAGCGCGTCGACGAACGGCACGCCCGCGAGCACCCCTTCGAACAGGTCGGGCGCCAGGTTGAGCGCCGCGCCCACGGTGAGCCCGCCCGCGCTGGCGCCGTCGGCCACCATCCGCTCCGGCGACGTCCAGCCCGACTCCACGAGGTGCCGCCCGCACGCGACGAGGTCGGTGAACGTGTGCTCCTTGGCCGCGAGCTTGCCGTCGTCGTACCAGCGGCGGCCCAGCTCGCCACCGCCGCGCACGTGCGCGACGGCGAAGACGACGCCGCGGTCGAGCAGGCTGAGGCGCGGGACGGAGAAGTACGGGTCGATGCTCGTCTCGTAGGCCCCGTACGAGTACAGGAGGAGCGGGGCGGGCTCGGCGCGCGTGCCGGAGCCGTCGAGCGTCACCGCGTCGCGCCGCCACACCAGGCTGATCGGCACGCGCGTGCCGTCCTCGGCCGTGGCCCACTCACGGTGCTGCACGTAGTCGGCCGGGTCGTAGCCGCCCAGCACGGGCTGCCGCTTGCGCACGTGCCGCTCGCCCGTGGCGAGGTCGACGTCCACCACGGTGGCGGGCGTGACGAACGACGTGTGCTGCACCCGCAGCAGCGGCTGCTCCCACGTCGGGTTCCCGTCGAGGGCGACGGAGAACAGCGGCTCGTCGACGTCGATCTCCCGCGCCGTCCACGGCTGGTCCGCCGTCGTGCGCGCCAGCTCGACGACGGCCACCCGCGGCAGCGCCTCGCGCCGCAGGCTCAGCACCACGTGGCGGGCGAAGGCGTCCACGCCCTCGAGGCGCACGTCCGGGTCGTGCGGCACGACGACGGCCGCGGCCGCCGGGTCGAGGGACCCGGCGCCGTCCTGGTCGGCGCGGGCGGGGACGTCCGTGAGGACGAGCTCGAAGTTCTCCGCGCCGTCGTTGTGCAGCACGAGGAGGGCGTCCCGCCTCGTCCCGCGCTCGCCGTCGGCGTCGAGGACGGCGTGCTCCACCGTGTACTCGACGTCGTCCCGCCGCTCCCAGACGACGCGGAACTCGCCCGTGGGGTCGTCCGCCTCGAGGACGCGCGCCTCGCTGGTCGTCTTGGACCCGGCCTCGATCACCAGGTAGCGGCGCGAGCGGGTGAGCCCGACGCCGATCCAGAACCGCTCGTCGGGCTCCTCCAGCACCAGCACGTCGTCCGACGCCGGTGTGCCGACCTCGTGCCGCCAGATCCGGTAGGGCCGCCACGCGTCGTCGACCGTCGGGTAGAAGACGTACCGGCCGTCCGGGGTGAGGACGGCGCCCGGGAACGTGTCCTCGACGACGTCGGGCAGGTCCGCGCCCGTCGTCAGGTCGCGCACGCGCAGCGTGAACCGCTCGTCGCCCTGGGTGTCGACGGCGTAGGCCAGCCGCGTGCCGTCCTCGGAGACGTCGAACGAGCCGAGGGAGAAGAAGTCGTGCCCGTCGGCCGCGACGTTCTGGTCGAGCAGCACCTGCTCGCCCGCGGGCACCGTGCCCGCCTCGATCCGCGGCGGCGCCCACTCGCCCGCCGCAGGCACGCGCGCGTGGATGGGGTACTGCCGCCCCTCCTCCGTGCGCGTGTAGTACCAGGACCCGCCCATCCGCACCGGCACCGACAGGTCCGACTCGAGGGTGCGCGCCTTGATCTCGTCGAAGACCGCCTGCCGCAGCGGGGCCAGGTGCGCCAGCTGCGCCTGCGTCCACGCGTTCTCCGCCTCCAGGTGCGCCAGCACCTCGGGCGAGGACTTGTCCCGCAGCCACTCGTAGTCGTCGACGAACGCGTCGCCGTGGTGCCGGCGGACGGTCGGACGGCGCTCCGCGACAGGAGCGCGGTCGGGGACGGCGACGGGGGCCTCCTCGGCGGCGGGGGCGGCGGCTCGGTCTGCGGCAGCGGTCAGGTCGTCAGGCACCCGGCCAGCCTAGGTCCGCACGACCGACGCCCGGATTCCGCCCGCGTGATGCCGGACTGTGACCTGGATCTGTCATCTGCGTCACATCTGGCTCGCTACACTCGCGGCACGCTCGCGAAACGCCGGGGATACATGGGGCCTTTAGTGTCCCTGCATCGACGGGGTGAGCGGGCGGAACCCCGGGCTCGCCCCCGGGGTAACGACATCGACACACGGAGGACCCGGCCGATGACGACGGACCGACCGACCAGGGCGATCGCGCTGCGCCGCACGGTGGCAGCGCTCGCGATCGCCCTCGCCCCTGCCGTGCTCGCCTCGCCACCAGCGCAGGCGACCACGGGAGCGGACACGGCGCACACCAGCAGCGCCGCCACCAGCACCAGTACCACCGGCACGAGGGTCGCGACCGCCGTCGCGACCGACTGCAAGCCAGACGACTCGACCGCCTGCGTCGCCGTCGTCGTCATGAACGACGCGGGCGACCGCATCGCCGACGCCGAGGTGACGATCACCGGGCCCGGCGGCTTCGACGAGACCGTCACCACCACGGGGGACGCCCCCGTGTCCGTGGCGGTGCCCGAGGTCGGCCGGTACACCGTGACCCTCGACCCGGCGTCGCTGCCCGCCGGCGAGCAGCTGCCCGAGGGCGCCGATACGACGCTCGAGGTCCCCGCCCAGACCGGCGGCACCGGGCGCGTGGCCTTCAAGGTCGGCGGTGAGGCGGCGGCCACGACGGCCCCCTCCGACGAGGCGACGACGGCCACGCCCGGCGACGACGCCACCGACGCCGGCACCGGGACCGGCACGACCGACGAGGGCGTGGGCACCGCGCCGGAGGGCGACGCCTCGCAGCGCGCGTTCTCCTGGGGCCAGGTGTGGCAGCAGTTCGGCTCCGGCATCCGCTTCGGCCTGCTGCTCGCGCTCGCGTCCATCGGCCTGAACCTCGTGTTCGGTACCACCGGGCTGTCGAACTTCGCCCACGGCGAGCAGTTCGCCCTCGGCGCCGCGCTCGGGTTCATCGCGATCAACCAGCTGGGCATGTCGATCTGGGTGGGCGGCCTGCTGACCATCGCGGTCTGCGCCCTCACCGGCCTCGCGCAGGACGCCGCCCTCTGGCGCCCGCTACGACGACGCGGCACGCCCGTGATGCAGCTGATGATCGTCTCGATCGGCCTGTCGATCACGCTGCAGTACGTGATCCAGCTGATGATCGGCGGCGGCTCCGAGCGGATCCTGTCGCGCAACCCGCAGCCCCTGACGATCGCCGGGATCACGCTCAGCACCGCCTCGTGGATCTCGATGGTCGTCGCCCTGGTGTGCCTGATCGGCTTCGCGCTGTTCCTCACGCGCACCCGGCTGGGCCGGGCGACGCGCGCCGTGTCCGACAACCCGGCGCTCGCCTCGGCCACCGGCATCGACCCCGACAAGGTCGTCCGCGTGGTGTGGATCCTCGCCACCGCGTTCGCGGCGCTCGCCGGGATCATGTGGGGCATCTCGTACGGGTCGTTCAACTGGCAGCTCGGCGTGCAGCTCCTGCTGCTGATGTTCGCCGCCGTGACGCTCGGCGGGCTCGGCACCGCGTTCGGCGCCCTCGTCGGGTCGATCCTCATCGGCCTCGTCGTCGAGCTGTCCAACCTCGTGATCCAGAGCGACCTGCGGTACGCGTCGGCGCTCGTGATCCTCATCCTCGTGCTCCTGATCCGGCCGCAGGGCATCCTGGGCCGCCGCGAGCGGATCGGCTGAAGGGAGACCGACCATGGACGAGTTCCTCAGAATCCTCACCCAGTCGCTCGCCGAGCTCATCGCCCCGACGACGGCGGCCTACGCGCTCGCCGCCATCGGGCTCAACCTGCACTTCGGGTACACCGGCCTGCTCAACATGGGCCAGGCGGGCTTCATGCTGCTCGGCGCCTACGGCTTCGGCATCGCGACCATCGCCGGGGCCCCGTTCTTCGTGGCGCTGCTGGTGGCGATGGCGGCCGGGCTGGTCTTCGCGCTGCTCCTCGGCATCCCGACGCTGCAGCTGCGCGGCGACTATCTCGCCATCGTCACGATCTCGGCCGCCGAGATCATCCGCTGGATCGGCCGGTCCACGTGGCTTCAGGAGTGGACGGGCGGCGCGTCCGGCCTGCAGGGCCGTGACTACAAGGGCACCTTCCAGGACCTGTCGCCGCTGCCCGACGGGCGCACGTCGATCGGCCCGCTCGAGTACATCAACACCGGCTCCGACTCCTGGTGGACGCGGATCTTCGCGTGGAGCCTCGTCGCGCTGGCGCTGCTCTTCGTCTGGCTGATCACGCGCAGCCCGTGGGGCCGCGTCCTCAAGGGCATCCGCGAGGACGAGGACGCCGTGCGCGCCCTCGGCAAGAACGTCTACTCGTACAAGCTGCAGTCCCTCGTGCTGGGCGGCGTCCTCGGCTCCCTCGGCGGCGTGCTCTACGTGCTGCCGATCACCATCGCGCCCGACGCGATGAGCCGCACGATGACGTTCTTCGTGTGGACCGTGCTGCTGCTCGGCGGGGCCGCCACCGTCTTCGGGCCGGTGCTCGGCGCGATGATCTTCTTCGGCGCGTACATGTTCATGCGCACCGGGATGCGTGCCCTGTCGGAGAACACCGCCGTGGGCGAGATCGTCAGCACCACCAACGTGGAGCAGATCGGCGGCATGCTGGTGGGTATCACGCTCATGCTCCTCGTGATCTTCAGGCCGCAGGGCATCCTCGGGAACAAGAAGGAGCTGGCCTTCAATGTCCGCTGACATGTCCGAAGAGACCACGGCCGGCCAGGCCGGCGACGCCGCCGACCAGCCCGAGTCCGTCGTCGACGCGGCCGCCGCGGCCGCCGTCGCCCCCACCTCCGCCGTCGCCGCCGAGGCGCGCGACGACCTCGCGCAGGTCGACCCCGTCGTCGGTGCGCCGAAGCCGGACGCGATCCTCGTGGCCGACGACGTCGTGCGCCGCTTCGGCGGCATGACGGCGGTCGACGTCGACCACCTCGAGGTGCAGCGGGGGGCCATCACGGCGCTCATCGGCCCCAACGGCGCCGGGAAGACGACGTTCTTCAACCTGCTCACCGGCTTCGACACCCCGCAGAGCGGGCGCTGGAGCTTCGAGGGGAACTCGCTCGCCGGCAAGAGCGGGGCACGCGTCGCCCAGGCGGGCATGGTCCGCACGTTCCAGCTGACCAAGGCCCTGTCGCGGCTCACGGTGCTGCAGAACATGCTGCTCGCGTCGCCCAAGAACCCCGGCGAGCGGTTCTGGCTCTCGTGGCTCCCGTTCACCTGGCGGGCGCACGAGAAGGCCGCCACCGAGAAGGCGATGGAGATCCTCGCCCGGTTCAAGCTCGACGCGAAGGCCGGCGACTTCGCCGGGTCGCTGTCGGGCGGGCAGCGCAAGCTGCTCGAGATGGCGCGCGCCCTCATGACCGACCCGACGATGATCATGCTCGACGAGCCGATGGCGGGCGTGAACCCCGCCCTCGTGCAGTCCCTCCTGGGGCACGTGCAGGCGCTGCGCGACGAGGGCATGACCGTGCTGTTCGTCGAGCACGACATGCACGCCGTGCGGCACATCTCCGACTGGGTGGTGGTCATGGCGGAGGGCCGGATCGTCGCCGAGGGCCCGCCCACGACGGTGATGCAGGACCAGGCCGTGGTCGACGCCTACCTCGGCGCCCACCACGACACCGACCTGGGCGACGACTCCCTGCTCGACCCCGAGATCCTGGCCCGGCTCGAGGCCGAGGAGGAGAAGCGATGACCGACACCCTGACGACCGAGGCCCACCAGGGCGGCGTCCCCGAGGGGAAGGAGCTGCTGCTGCGGGCCGACAACCTCGTCGCGGGCTACATCCCGGGGGTGCACATCCTCGACGGCTGCTCGATCGAGGTGGGCAAGGGCGAGCTCGTGGGGATCATCGGCCCCAACGGCGCCGGCAAGTCCACCCTGCTCAAGGCGCTGTTCGGGCTGGTGAAGATCCACTCCGGCACCGTGACCCTGGGCGGGGACGACATCACCGGCATGAAGGCGAACGCCCTCGTGGCGCGCGGCGTCGGGTTCGTGCCGCAGACCAACAACGTCTTCCCGTCGCTGTCGGTCGAGGAGAACATGCGGATGGGGGTGTACCTGCGCCCGAGGGTCTTCGACGAGCGCTGGTCGTTCATCCGCGACCTGTTCCCCGTGCTGCACGAGCGCCGCAGCCAGCGTGCCGGCGCCATGTCCGGTGGCGAGCGGCAGATGGTGGCCATGGCCCGGGCGCTCATGATGAACCCGTCCGTGCTGCTGCTCGACGAGCCGTCGGCCGGCCTGTCCCCGGTGCGCCAGGACGAGACGTTCCTGCGCACCCGGATGATCAACAAGGCCGGCGTGTCGATCATCATGGTGGAGCAGAACGCCCGCCGCTGCCTGCAGATCTGCGACCGCGGCTACGTGCTCGACCAGGGCAAGGACGCGTACACGGGCACCGGCCGCGAGCTGCAGTCCGACCCGAAGGTCATCTCCCTCTACCTCGGCTCGCTCGCGGAGGACACCAAGTAGCCCCGCCGAGGTAGTACCGGACCTGCCGAGGTAGTACCGGACCTGCCGAGGTAGTACCGGACCTGCCGAGGTAGTACGAGGCTCGGCGAGGTAGTACGCGCGAGACACGACGACGGCGGCCGCTCACCTGAGCGGCCGCCGTCGTCGTCGCGAACGAGCGGGAAGAGGTCAGGCGGTCAGCCCGAGCAGGGCGCGCCGTCGCGCGGCGAGGTATGCGCCCCGGATGAGGTGCTCGAGCGCCTCCGGGTCGCCCAGGGCCTCCCACCGGACGCGGACGACGATCCATCCCGCGTCTTCGAGCGCGCGCTGCCGTGCAGCCTCGGCGCGGCGGACCTCCTCGGGCTGATCCTCGTACTTGAGCTCCCCGTCGAACTCGACGGCGAGCCTGACGTCCTCCCACCCCAGGTCCACGTAGAAGGTCCCCCGCGCCGTCAGGACCTCGAGCTGACACTCGGGCCGTGGAAGCCCGGCGTCCGACGCAGCGAGCCTCACCACCGACTCTCCGGGCGAGCCGGACCGCGGGTCGCACAGGTCGAGGATCTCGCGCGCCCGCACGACACCCCGCTTTCCCCGCGACGCCGACACGATGCGCGAGACCTCTGCCGGGTCGGCGCCCAGCCGGAACATCGAGTCGCACGCGACGAGAGCACCGTCGCGCGGGAGGGTGCGGATGCAGTCGACAAGAGTGCGAGCGAGAGCCGTCACCGGCACCCCGCGCACCGAGGCGCGGTCCCGGGGAGGCATCGGGGTGTGATGGCGCCGTACCGAGGGTTCGTGGTCCTCGTCCACGTGCGGGTTGGCCTCCCGCGTCACATGCACCAGCGGTGGTGTCCGGTAGGTCCATGCACCGTGCAGCATCGCGGCAGTGTCGTGACTGAACCAGAGCGAGGTCGCCGCGCTCCCCGCGAGCCGACCCACGAGCTCCAGGAGCGCGTCGTCGTGCCCGGGCTCGTCGCCGTCGTCGACGTGCGCGGCCTCGAGAGCGTCCGGCACCCACGGCGGCCGGGCGGCGTCGGCCGAGCGCATCCCTGCCCATGGCGATCCTGGGGCGCTCATCGCCTCAAGGATCCCCGCGATGCGCCGGATCGCGGGGAGGTGCACGGCTTCTCTCATGGGTCGACCCTGGACGCTCCGGACCATCGGATCCACCGCCCACCGGAGTCCTGTGGACGGAAGCGCCCTGGGGGCAGACTCGCGGCCCCAGGGCGCGCCACGACGTCCTTCCGTCACCGAGGAAGAACTACCTCGCGCGGATTCTTGCTACCTCGGCGAGATCCCCTACTACCTCGCCGCTGCTCGTAGGCGGTCTCAACCGGTCATCGCAACATCCTGATCTGGAGGGTGTGCGTGATGGTTCGTGGTGGGGTGCGGGTGCCGAGGGCGTGGCGGCGGGTGT
>NZ_JBEYBQ010000025.1:0-63675 GCF_040632295.1 Isoptericola sp. NPDC019482 | reverse complement strand
CCCCTGCCCCCCCTTCGTTTTGTGTGGGGGTTTTTCCCCCCGCGCCGCCCGCTTTTCGCCCCAAACCCGCCCGCTCACAGCGATGAAGGTGTCAGCCCTCGGTGGACTCGGCGGCCTCGGTGGTCTCCTCGGCGGCCTCGCCCTCCGCGGCCTCCTCGTCCTCGGCGGCGGCCTCGGCGCGCGGCTCGGCGATCTGGACGACGGCGGCCTCGGGGTCGGTCAGCAGCGTGGTGCCCTTGGGCAGCTCGACCTCGCCGGCGGTGACGTGCTGGCCGGCCTCGAGGCCCTCGATGGAGACCTCGACCGACTCGGGCAGGTGCGTGGCCTCGGCCTCGACGGACAGCGTCTGCGCCTCGACGAAGTGGATGGTGCCGGGGGCCGACTCGCCCACGATGTTCACGGTGACGTCGACGGCGATCTTCTCGCCGCGCTTCACGAGCAGCAGGTCGATGTGCTCGATGGTGCCGCGGACGGCGTCGCGCTGGATGTCCTTGATGACGGCCATCTCGGACTTGTCGTCGAGCTCGATGGTGAACAGCGCGTTGCTGTGGCGCGTGGCGAGCATCGTCTCGTGGCCCGGCAGCGTGATGTGCAGCGGGTCGGTGCCGTGCCCGTACAGGACGGCGGGGATCTTGTTCTCGCGACGGATGCGGCGGGCGGCGCCCTTGCCGAACTCGGTGCGGGCCTCGGCGGCGAGCTTGATGTCGGACACGTGGATCACTCCTGGGATGTCTGTGCGTGCCGACGGCCAGAGGGAGCCGTCGGCTGTCCACGAGGGGTGGGTCCCCGCGAACTGCGGTTGCGTCGGCGTGGGACACGTGACGGACGCGATCGAGAGCGCGCCGTGGGGGCACCCGCAGAATGCGGTGCACCGACAGCCGCCCAGTCGATCACGGAAATCCGACGGATCCTGCGCTGAGGGTGGCGGCCGGGTCGCAGGTGCTTGACCTGTACGACCTGGGTGACCGGCGCCCGTCAGACGTCCCTCGCCGAGGCAACCGGACGAGTATAGCCCCCTCGGGGTGGGGCGGGACAGGCCCGGGCGTGGGCCGCGTCAGTGCGGGGCGTGCTCGCCCGCGCGAGCCTGCGCCCGCGCCGAGCCGCGCGGCCGGTAGACGACC
Organism: Isoptericola sp. NPDC019482; assembly: GCF_040632295.1. Lineage (NCBI taxonomy): Bacteria > Bacillati > Actinomycetota > Actinomycetes > Micrococcales > Promicromonosporaceae > Isoptericola > Isoptericola sp. NPDC019482. The sequence goes on along the minus strand of NZ_JBEYBQ010000025.1, from coordinate 62,554 downwards.
TGCGCCTGGAAGACGAACCGCACCACGAACGCGACGAGGATGAGCACCGCCTGCACCAGCTCGGGGTGCGGGACGGCGCGCTCGACGATCCACCACAGCAGCAGCGTGCGGACCGCGGCCTCGGTGCCGTTGAAGGCGAACGACCGCACGAAGCGGCCCCAGAACCCGTGCGCGCCGTCGCGCAGGTCGGCGAAGACGAACCGCTCCTGCAGCAGGAAGTTGATGACGATCGTCACGGCGTTCGCCCAGATGACGGCGGGCAGGTAGTGCACCCCGAGCCCCTGGAGTCCCGCGAGGATGGCGAGGTTGAGCACGGCGCCGAGCGCGCCGATCAGCGCGAACGGGGACAGCCGGCCGAACCGCAGCAGGGTGAGCTGCTGCACGTACCGCAGCCCGTTGGCGACGGTCGCCTTCGACCGGCCGGCGAACCGCTCCCCGAAGACGAACGGCTCCTCGACGACGACGAGCCGCTGCCGCGCGAGGATCTCGAGCAGGATCTTGAACCCTCGCGGGCGCAGCCCGGCCAGGTCGACGGCACCGGGGCGCACCACGAAGAACCCGGTCATGGGGTCGGAGACGTCGCGCAGCTTGACGGGGAACATCGACCGGGCCAGCAGCCCCGAGGCCTTGGAGACCCAACGCCGGTAGCGGCCGTCGAGGCCGCCGGCGTCGCCCTTGCCCGTGTACCGGGAGGCGACGACGACGTCGGCGCCGGTCTCGCGCGCCGTGGCGAGGAGCACGGGCACCATCTCGGGCGGGTGCTGCAGGTCCCCGTCCATCACGACGACGCGCTCGCCGGTCGCGGCACGCAGGCCGGCGACGACGGCGCCGGAGAGCCCGCCCTCGGGCACCTCGCGGTGGATCATGCGCACGGGCAGCGGGGCGGTGGCGGCGACACGCTCGATGACGGCGGGGGTGTCGTCGCGCGAGTCGTCGACGAACAGCACCTCGACACCGCCGGGCGCGACGTGCCGCCCCTCGCCGTCGGGGCCGAGCGCGGCGGCGAGACGACGGACCAGCTCGGCGACGTTGGGCCCCTCGTTGTACGTGGGGACCACCACGGTCACGTCCTCCGTCATGCCACCGTGCCTCCCCTCAGGGACGCCGCGGGCCCGGGACGACGCACGCCCCGGGCCTCCGGCGTCGCTCAGGCGTTCCCGTCGAACAGGCTCGTCACGGAGCCGTCGTCGAAGACCTCGCGGATGGCGCGGGCGACGAGCGGGGCGATGGACAGCACGGTGAGCTTGTCGAACCGCTTGTCGGCCGTGATCGGCAGCGTGTCGGTGACGACGACCTCGGTGGCGCCGCACTCCTGCAGGCGCTGCGCGGCGGGGTCGGACAGCACGCCGTGCGTGGCGGCGACGGTGACGGACCGGGCGCCCGCGTCCATGACCACCTTGACGGCCTCGGCGATGGTGCCGCCGGTGTCGATGAGGTCGTCGACGAGCACGCAGTCGCGCCCCTCGACCTCGCCGACGACGCGGTTGGCGACGGCCTGGTTGGGGCGCGTGACGTCGCGCGTCTTGTGCACGAAGGCGAGCGGGCAGCCGCCCAGCTTGGCGGCCCACTGCTCGGCCACGCGGATGCGGCCGGCGTCGGGCGAGACGACCGCGACGTTGGACAGGTCCACGCGGGTGCGCACGTAGTCGACCAGCACGGGCATCGCCCACAGGTGGTCCACGGGGCCGTCGAAGAAGCCCTGGATCTGCGGGGTGTGCAGGTCGACGCTGAGGATGCGGTCGGCGCCCGCGGTCTTGAGCATGTCGGCGACGAGGCGGGCCGAGATGGGCTCGCGGCCGCGGCTCTTCTTGTCCTGACGCGCGTACGCGTAGAACGGCGCCACGGCGGTGATCGAGCGCGCCGAGCCGCGCTTGGCCGCGTCGACCATGAGCAGCTGCTCCATGAGCCACTGGTTCACCGGGGCGGTGTGGCTCTGCAGCAGGAAGATGTCCGAGCCGCGCACCGACTCGCTGAACCGCACGTACGTCTCGCTGTTCGCGAAGTCGTACGCCGAGACCGGGAGCAGCTCGATGCCGAGCTCCTTGGCGACGGCCTCCGCGAGCTCCGGGTGCGCCCGACCCGTGGCGAGGACGAGCGTGCGCTCGCCGGTGCCGGGGATGAAGTTGTTCATCGCTGCGTGCTTCCTTCGGTCGGGTCGGAACTGTCGGCGGGCGGCACCACCGGGATGGCGCCGGTGAGGGCATTGTGCGCGGCGAGCTGCTGCTGCGCCTGGGCACCGAGCTGCCCGCCCGATCCCTCGGCGCGGGCGCGGGCGGCCGCCTCGGCCGCCGGCGAGCCCGACCAGCGGCGCTCCACCCAGTCGTCGACGTTGCGCTGCTGGGCGCGGGCGACGCCGAGCGCACCCGCCGGCACGTCCTTGACGATGACCGAGCCCGCGGCCGTGTACGCGCCGTCACCCACGGTCACCGGCGCGACGAACATGTTGTCGGCGCCCGTCTTCGCGTAGGAGCCGATCACCGTGCGGTGCTTCTTCTGGCCGTCGTAGTTCACCGTGACCGACGCGGCACCGATGTTGGTGTGCTCGCCGATCGTCGCGTCGCCGACGTAGGACAGGTGCGGCACCTTCGAGCCCTCGCCGATCTGCGCGTTCTTCGTCTCGACGAAGGTGCCGATCTTGCCCTTGGTGCCCAGGTCGGTGCCGGGGCGCAGGTAGGCGAACGGGCCCACGGTCGCGTCCGGCCCGATGACGGACAGCGAGCCGTGCGTGCGCACGACGGTCGCGCCGGGGCCGACCTCGACGTCGGTGAGCGTGGTGTCCGGGCCGATCGTCGCGCCGGACTCCACCTTGGTGGCGCCGTGCAGCTGCGTGCCGGGCAGGAGCGTGACGTCCTCGGCGAGCTCGACGTCGACGTCCACCCAGGTGGTGCCGGGGTCGACGACGGTGACGCCGGCCTGCATCCACTCGGTGAGCACGCGGCGGTTGAGCTCGGCGCCGAGGGTGGCGAGCGCGACGCGGTCGTTGACGCCCTCGACGAGCATCGGGTCGTCACTGAGCACGGCGCGCACGGCGCCCCCGTCGGCCCGCGCGGCCGCGACGACGTCGGTGAGGTAGACCTCGCCCTGCGCGTTGTCGCGGTCCAGGCCGGCCAGCCCGCGGCGCAGCACCGCGGCGTCGAAGACGAAGACCGAGCTGTTGATCTCGCGGATCTCGAGCTGCTCGGGCGTCGCGTCCCTGTGCTCCACGATCGCCTGCACGTCGCCCGTGCCCGCCTCACGCACGATGCGGCCGTAGCCCGTCGCGTCGGCAACCTCGGTGGTGAGGATGGTGACGGCGTTGCCGTCCGCATGGTGCGCGGCGAGCAGCTGGCCCAGCGTCGCGCCGTCGAGCAGCGGGATGTCGCCGGCCAGGACGACGACGGCGCCGTCCAGTCCGTCGCCCAGCGGGTGGTCCCCGCCGTTGGCGTGGTCGGCGTGCAGCTCGTCGTCGACGGCGTCGTCGTGCACGAGCTGCGCTGCCAGCCCGGCGTGGACGCGGGCGTCGAGCGCGTCCAGCGCGCACTGCACCGCGCGGCCGGTGCCGGGGATCTCGTCCTGGTCGACGACGAACGCGCCGGGGTCCACCTCGAGGGCCGCGGCGGCGACGAGGTCACGCTCGTGCCGGACGACGACGGCCACGCTCTGCGGGTCCAGCTCGCGCGCCGCGGTCATCACGTGGCCGAGCAGCGTGCGCCCGCCGATGCTGTGCAGCATCTTCGGCGTGGCGGACCTCATCCGCGTCCCCTGGCCCGCAGCGAGGACGACGACCGCTGCCGGACTGGGGTGGGAGGGTGCTGCGCCGGTCGAACCTGCGGCGTCCGGTCCTGTCGAGACCACGAGTGCTCCGTCTCTTCTCGGGTGTGCTCGGTCGATGCTCACGATGGTGCACGAGCTCCGCCCCCAGGACTCGAACCTGGACCAAAGGCACCAAAAACCTCTGTGCTGCCGATTACACCAAGGCGGATCGGGCCCCCGGGCCGGGTTCACGCCCCAGCAGGCGCGGCACCGTCGGGCGTCCGTCCTCAGTCTGCCAGGTCCGGAACACCACCCCGGCACGCGTCCCGACCCTCGACCCCCGGGGGCGCCGTGGCACGCGCCACACCGGCCGCGCCTCGGCGGTCAGGCGCCGGCCGCCGCGGGCGCCTCGCCGCGCGGCAGCGTCACGGCGAGCTCGAACCCGTCGGGCACGTGCGCGGCGGTGACCGACCCGCCGTGCGCCTCGACGATGCCGCGCACGATCGCGAGGCCGAGCCCGGCGCCGTGCCCACCGACATGCCCACCGACGGCCCCATCGCCCGGCCCGGCCTCGGCGGACCGGGCGTCGTTCGCCCGCCAGCCGACGTCGAACAGGTGGCCCAGGTCCGCGACGTCCACGCCGCTGCCGTGGTCGAGCACGCTGACCACCAGGTGGTCGTCGTCGTTCGTGTGCGCGGAGACGAGGATCTCGGTGCCCGCCGGGGCGTGCCGGACGGCGTTGGCGAGCAGGTTCCCGATCGCGCGGGTCAGCTCGCGCGGGTCGGCCCACAGCAGGTGGCCCTCGACCCCGGACTGGACGATCCGCACGCCGCGGCCCGCGGCGGCCGCCTGGACGTCGACCACGGCGTCGGAGACCAGGTCGAGCAGGACGACGACCTCGCGCTGCAGCCGCAGCGTGCCGCTCTGCAGGGTCGACAGCTCGAAGAGGTCGTCGACCATCGCGGTCACGGTGTCGACCTTGCCGCGGATGGCCCGGACGTACGCGTCCCGGTCGGGCGCGACGTCGTCGTCGAGCGCCTCGGTCATGGCGCGGATCCCGGCGAGCGGGGTGCGCAGGTCGTGGGAGATCCAGGCGAAGAACTGGCGGCGGGCGGCGTCGAGCCTGTCGATCTCGGCGCGGGCCTGGGCCAGCCGCTCGGAGGTGTCGACGAGCTGGGCGTGCAGCTCGTCGAACTCCTTCCAGCCGGCGGCCGCGGGCTCGACGACGTCGCCGTCCGCGATCCGCCGCGCCGACCGCGTGAGCGTCCCCACCGACCGGCGCACGGCCCGGCTCGTGGTCAGCCATGCCGCGGCCAGGCTCAGCACGGTGGCCACGACGACCACCGCCGTCAGCACGACCAGGTCGTGCGCGGAGATGAACATCTCCACCATCACCGCCACGACGGACGCGACGATCGAGGCGACCGCCGCGCCCACGACGACGGCCATCTGGGACGCGACCGGCCCGCGCCGGTTCCAGCGCAGCACGACCAGCGCGAGCGCGGTCACCAGGGCCGTGCACACCACGGTGGTCAGGACGATCAGCCCGACGTCGGCGAGCCCGAGCATGCCGTCGAACATCATCGCGCCCCGCCAGGCGGGTCGGTCGTCACGGCGGTCGTCACGGCGGTCGTCACGGCGGTCGGCACAGCGGTCATCGGGCGTCACCTCGCGGCGTGAACCGGTAGCCCGCGCCCCACTCGGTGCGCAGGTACACGGGGTAGCGGGGCTCGGGCTCGATCTTCTCCCGCAGCCGCCGCACGTGCACCGTGACCGTGGACGCGTCGCCGAAGCTCCACCCCCACACCTCGCCAAGGATGTCGTCGCGGGCCAGCACCTGGTCGGGGCGCTGCACGCAGTACAGCAGCAGCTCGTACTCACGGGTCGTGAGCGCGATCTCCTCGCCGCCGCGCCACGCCCGCCGGTGGCCGGGGTCGATGCGGAAGTCACCGACGGTGAACGCGTCCGCGGGGGCGGCCGGCGCCCGGCGGCGCAGCTGCGCGTCGACCCGCAGCCGCAGCTCCTTGAGCGCGAACGGCTTGGTGACGTAGTCGTCCGCCCCGCGCTCCAGCCCGGCGATCCGCTGCTCGACGGCGCCGAGCGCGGTGAGCATGATGACCGGCAGGTCCGAGGTGCGGCGCACCTCGCGGCACAGGTCGTCGCCCGTGACCCCGGGCAGCATGCGGTCCACGACCAGCACGTCCGGGAGGCCGGCCCGCAGCGCCTCGCGCGCGCTCTCGCCCTCGCTGTACAGCGCGACGTCGTACCCCGCAGCCCGCAGGTAGTCGCCGACGACGGTGCGCACCGTCGCGTCGTCCTCGACGACCATCACCCGCGCCCGCCCGCTGCCCATGAGGCGACCTTACGCAGCCGCCGGCACCGCGCCGCGCGTCCTTACGGAACTGAAAGAACGGCCCCGCCCCGGGCGCCGCGCTGGTTGCGTCGTCCCCGTACCGATCCGCGTACCGACCCGAGACGACAGGACAAGACCCATGCGTATCAAGACGCGCGCCCAGGCCCTCGCGACCACCGGCCTCGTCGCCCTCGCCCTCACCCTCACCGCCTGCGGGGCCGACGACGGCGCCGGTGCCGACGACATGAGCACCCCGGCCGCCGAGGAGTCCATGCAGTCCGACGACATGGCGAGCGACGACATGGCGACCGAGGACATGGAGTCGGACGACATGGCCTCCGACGACATGAGCGCGGAGCCCATGGCGCAGCACGGCTCGTTCGCGGGCATGAACGACAAGAGCGTCGAGGGCACGGTCACCGTCGAGGGCGACACGGTGACCCTGGAGGGCTTCTCCTCCGACGAGGGCCCGGACCTGCACCTCTACCTCGCGAAGGGCACCGACGAGGCGGCGGTCGAGGCCGGCACGGAGCTCGGCGAGGTTGCGTTCGACGAGGCGTCGCAGACGTTCACGCTCGACGAGATGGCCGCCGAGAGCATGGCCGACGGGGGCTACACGGACGTCGTCGTGCACTGCGACAAGGCCAAGGCCGTGTTCGGCGCGGCCACGCTCATGTGAGGCCGGACATGAGCGACCGCCGCCCGCGCGCCACGACGTGGCGCACGCACGCCGCCCCGGCCCTCGCCGGGGCGGCCCGCGTGGCCCTCGGCGCGCTGTGGCTGCACGAAGGGATCGTCAAGTACCGGGCCGGCTTCGGCGCCGCCGACATCGGGTTCGTCGTCGACGGCGCGGCGAGCAACCCCCGGGTGCCCGGCTTCTTCCAGGCGTTCACGGAGACGGTCCTCGGGGCGGCGCCGGGCCTGTTCGGCGCGCTGATGCCGTTGCTCGAGACGGCGCTCGGCGTCGCGCTCGTCGCCGGCGTGCTCACCGTGCCCGCGGCGGCCGCGTCCGTCGTCGCGCTGGCGTCGTACTGGCTCGCCGACCTGCTGGTCTGGCAGTACCCGGTGATGGTGCTGCTGTCGGCCGTCGTGCTGACGTTCCCGGCGGCGGCACGCGCCTGGTCGTTGTCGTCGGCAGTGCCGTCGCCGCGCACCGTCCTCGCGTCCCGGCGGCGCACGCAGGCACAATGACCCCATGCCCACCGACTCTCGTGCGCCCAAGCGTCCGCCGCGCGCCCGGATGACGGCGAGCCAGCGGCGCGAGCAGCTGCTCGAGGTCGGCCGGGGCCTGTTCGCCGAGAAGGGCTTCGACGGCACCAGCGTCGAGGAGATCGCGGCGCGCGCCGAGGTGTCCAAGCCGGTGGTCTACGAGCACTTCGGCGGCAAGGAGGGCGTCTACGCCGTCGTCGTCGACCGCGAGGTGCGCGCGCTGACGTCCGCGCTGACCGGCGCGCTCGAGGAGGGCGGCCACCCCAAGGTGCTGGTGGAGCGCACGGCGCTGGCGCTGCTCGGCTACATCGAGGCGTCGGAGGACGGCTTCCGCATCCTGGTGCGCGACTCCCCCGTCGCCCAGGCCACCGGCACGTTCTCCAGCCTCATCGGCGACGTCGCCACCCTGGTGGAGCACATCCTCGGCGACCAGTTCAAGGCGAACGGCCTGGACCGCAAGGCCGCGCCGCTCTACGCGCAGATGCTCGTGGGCATGGTCGCCCTCACCGGGCAGTACTGGCTCGACGCCCGCAGCCCCGACAAGGCCGAGGTGGCCGCGCACCTGACCAACCTGGCCTGGAACGGCCTGTCCGGGATGGTCAAGAAGCCGGAGCTGACGAAGTCCCGCTGACCCCCGGCCCAGCATCGTGTCAGGCGGGGTCGACGAGGTGGTCGAGCAGCCGGTCCACGACGGCGAGCGCCGTCTCGCCGGAGACGTGCCCGGCGAGGATCCCCTGGGTCAGCCCGGCGGCCGACGCGAGCACCAGCTCGGCGTCGAGGCGGGCCCGGTCGCCCGGCCCTGATCGGTCCCCCGGAAGCGCGCCGTCGCCCCGTTCGCGCAACAGCTGCGCCGCGACGAGGTCGACGAGCGCCCGCGGTGCGCCGCGCAGCTCCTGGGGCGTGACCGCCTCGTTCGTCAGGGCGGCGGCATGGAACGCGGCGAGGACGACGGCGTCCGCGCGGCGCGCGTCGTCGAGCGGCAGCTGCGCAACGAGCAAGGCGCGCAGGACGGCGCGGGGTGGGGGCGGCTCGGCGCTCTCCCCGGGGGACGTCCCGCCGCCGAACCTCGCCGCCGACCCCTCGATCACCGCGCGGTGGGTCGCGACGAGCAGCCCGTGCTTGTTCCCGAAGTAGTACTGGACGAGCCGCACGGAGACGCCCGACTCGGCGGCGACGGCCTGGAACGTGGCCGCCTCGAGCCCGTCGCGCGCGACGACGCGGCGACACGCGTCGGTGATCTGGCGGCGGCGTTCCTCGTGATCCACCCGTCGCGGCACGGGCCCTCCCCTCGTCGGTGCTGGCGATGACTGCCGGTGGTGATGATATGTCCGTACCACGTTGATGGTACGGTCGTACCATCAACCGCGCACCAGGAGGTCCGATGCCGTCGACAGGCCGGTTCACCAGCGAGGCCGCACGCACCGCGTACGAGGCGGCGTACCGCGACCTCGAGGCCCGCTGGCCGCTCCCGTCCGACGACGTCCGGGTCGAGACCGCCTACGGCCCCACCCACGTGCGCCGGTCCGGCACCGGGCCCCGCACTCCCCTCGTGCTGCTGCACGGGCTGAACGGCACGGGCCTCAGCTGGCACGGCGTCGTGCCCGCCCTGGCCGCCGACCGCGTCGTCTACGCACCCGACGTCGTCGGCACGGCAGGGCGCAGCGAGCAGACCGCCCCGCTGACCTCGGCCGACGACTACGCCGCCTGGGGCGCCCAGCTCCTCGAGGGACTCGGCCTGGAGCGCGCGCACGTGCTCGGCTACTCCGAGGGCGCGTGGTTCGCCGCGCTGCTGGCGTCCGGTGCCACCGGCCGCGTGGGCGCGCTCGTCCTCGGCGAGGGCATCACCGCGCTCGTCAAGCCCGACCGGAAAGTCGTCTCCCGGATGGTCCGCGCCGCCGCCGTCCCGACGGCGCGCAGCCTCGCCCGCCTCGACGAGTGGCTGAACCCCGGCGTCGCCCTCGCCGACGAGGACCGCGCGCTCGCCCGCGCCGCGATGCGCTACCGCCGTCGGACGCCGTGGCCCAGCCCCCTGCCCGACGACCGCCTGCGCGCGATCGCCGCCCCCACCCTGGCGTTCTTCGGCGCGGACACCAGGCTCGGCGACCCGGTCGCCGCGGGCCGCCGCGTCGCCGAGAACGTGCGCGACTCCCGCGTCGAGCTGGTGCCCGGCGGCGGGCACGGCGTCCTGTGGCAGCTCCCCGACCGGGTGCTCCCGCTGGTCGACGGCTTCCTCCGGGAGCACGACGGCGTCTGACGCTGCCGCCGTCGCATCGAGCGGGTCGGTCACTTGCCGTCGAGGTACCCGTTCGCGTTGATGACGTACTTCGTCGCGGCGCCGGCGTCGAACTCGGCGTACCCCTGCGGGGCCTGGTCGAGGGTGATCGCCTTCGCGTTGACGTTCTTCGCGATCTGCACGCGGTCGTGCAGGATCGCCTGCATCAGCCCGCGGTGGTACTTCATCACCGGGCACTGGCCGGTGGTGAACGCGAGCGACTTGGCCCATCCCGTGCCCAGGCTGAGCGACAGCGACCCCTTCTTGGCCGCCTCGTCGATGCCGCCCGGGTCGCCCGTCACGTACAGCCCGGGGATGCCCAGCGCGCCGCCCGCGGCCGTCACGTCCATCAGCGAGTTGAGCACGGTGGCCGGGGCCTCGTGGTCCGAGTCCGACCCGTGCCCCTTGGCCTCGAAGCCGACGGCGTCGATGCCGCAGTCCACCTCGGGCACGCCGAGGAGCTGCTCGATCTGCTCGACCGGCCCGCCCTTCGTCAGGTCGACGGTCTCGCAGCCGAACGACCGCGCCTGCGCCAGCCGGTCGGCGTTCATGTCGCCGACGATGACGACGGCGGCGCCCAGCAGCAGCGCGCCCGTGGCGGCGGCGAGCCCCACCGGCCCGGCCCCCGCGACGTACACCGTGGAGCCGACCTCCACGCCGGCGGTGACCGCCCCGTGGAAGCCCGTCGGGAAGATGTCCGACAGCATCGTCAGGTCCATGATCTTCTCGAGCGCCTGGTCCTTGTCCGGGAACCGCAGGACGTTCCAGTCGGCGTACGGCACCAGCACGTAGTTGGCCTGCCCGCCGACCCAGCCGCCCATGTCGACGTACCCGTACGCGCTGCCCGGGCGGTCCGGGTTCACGTTGAGGCAGATGCCGGTCTTGCGCTCCTTGCAGTTCTTGCAGCGTCCGCACGCGATGTTGAACGGCACGGAGACCAGGTCGCCCACCTTGACGAACTCGACGTCCCGGCCCACCTCGACGACCTCGCCGGTGATCTCGTGGCCCAGCACGAGGTCCTTCGGCGCCGTCGTGCGCCCGCGGACCATGTGCTGGTCCGACCCGCAGATGTTCGTCGCGACGGTCTTCAGGATCACGCCGTGCGGCACCTGCCGGCCGACGTTCGCCGGGTTCACCCCGGGACCGTCCTTGAGCTCGAACGTCGGGTAGTCGATGTCGATGACGTCGACCTCGCCCGGCCCCTTGTACGCGACCGCGCGATTCGTGTCTGCCATGGTGCTCCTCCTTGAACACGTCCGGCCCGGTCTGGGCCGGTCCCCCGACCGTAGGCGCGTCGCGCCTCACCGGCAGGTCGAGCACGTGCCGCCGTGGACGAGCTGCCGTTGTGTCCGGGGCGGGGGTCTGCTAGGCCTGCGGGTATGACCCGCGTCACCGTCCGACGCCGCGTCAGGCGCGTCACCATCGGCGGCCGCACCGCGCGCCGCGAGGACCTGCTCGCCGGCGAGGAGCCGCTGGAGATCCGTGTCGGAGGACGCTCGTACGCGGTGACGATGCGCACCCCCGGGCACGACGTCGAGCTCGCGACCGGCTTCCTCGTCTCGGAGGGCGTCGTGACCGACGGCGCGCAGGTCGCCGGCGCGCGCTACTGCGCGCCCGGCCCGGCGGCTCCGGGCGAGAACGCCTACAACGTGCTCGACGTCGCGCTGGCCGCGGGCGTCGCCCCGCCCGACCCGGCGCTCGCCCGGGAGTTCTTCACCTCCAGCGCCTGCGGCCTGTGCGGCAAGTCGTCGATCGACGCCGTCTTCACGCGCAGCGCCTTCGACGTCGCGGGCGACCCGGTCCGGGTGGACGCCGCGCTGCTGGCCTCGCTCCCCGACCGCCTGCGCGCGGGCCAGGACGTCTTCGCCCGTACGGGCGGCCTGCACGCCGCCGGCCTGTTCGACGCCGCGACGGGCGAGGCGATCGTGGTGCGCGAGGACGTCGGCCGGCACAACGCCGTCGACAAGGTGGTCGGCTGGGCCGCCGCGGCCGGGATGCTGCCGCTGCGCGGCACGGTGCTCGTGGTGTCCGGACGGGCGAGCTTCGAGCTCACGCAGAAGGCCGTCATGGCCGGGGTGCCGGTGCTCGCGGCCGTCTCCGCGCCGTCGTCGCTCGCCGCCGAGCTCGCCGACTCCGCGGGGCTGACGCTCGTCGGCTTCGTGCGCGACCCGACGCTCGTCGTCTACGCCGGCGACCACCGCGTCGTCGAGCCGGCCGGGACGAACGCCGAGAACGACGTCGGGCACGACGTCCGGCACGACGTCGGGCAACAGGGGCAGGCCGAGGCGCACGGGGACCGGAGAGGGGACGCCGCATGACCACGCAGCAGCCGGAGGGTGCCGTGCCCGGCGAGCCGACGGACGCGCGACCCGAGGAGGTCCGCCCGCCGAAGGACTGGGCGGCCGGCGTGCCCGGCATCGTGCACGCGCTGGTCCCGGCGCTGCGCGACATGGGCCCTACGCGGACCGCGCGCCTGCTGCTGTCGATGAACCACCGCGAGGGCTTCGACTGCATGAGCTGCGCCTGGCCGGACCCGGACCGGCGCAAGCCCGCCGAGTTCTGCGAGAACGGCGCGAAGGCGGTCACGTGGGAGGCGACGCCGCTCGTCGTCGAGCCGTCGTTCTGGGCCGAGCACCCCGTCTCGGACCTCGCCGGCCGGACCGAGCACTGGCTGGGCCAGCAGGGGCGACTGGTCGAGCCGGTGCACAAGGCCGCGGGATCCGACCACTACGTGCCCGTCCCCTGGGACGAGGCGTTCGCGATCGTCGCGGACCGGCTGAACGCCCTCGACTCCCCCGACCAGGCGTCGTTCTACACCAGCGGGCGCACGTCCAACGAGGCCGCGTTCGTCTACCAGCTCTTCGTGCGCGCCTTCGGCACCAACAACCTGCCCGACTGCTCCAACATGTGCCACGAGTCCACGGGCGCCGCGCTGGGCGAGACGATCGGCGTCGGGAAGGCGACGATCACCTACGACGACTTCGCGCTGGCCGACCTCATCGTCATCATGGGCCAGAACCCGGGCACCAACCACCCCCGGATGCTCACCGCGCTGGAGGAGGCCAAGGAGAACGGGGCGAGCATCGTCGCCGTGAACCCGTTGCCCGAGGCAGGGCTCAAGCGGTACAAGAACCCGCAGACCGTCCGCGGGCTGGCGGGCCGGGGCACGGGGCTGGCCGACCAGTTCCTGCAGATCCGGCTCGGCGGCGACATGGCCCTGCTGCAGGCGGTGTCGAAGCGGGTGCTCGACGCCGAGGCCGCGGCCCCCGGCACGGTGCTGGACCACGAGTTCCTCGCCGCGCACACGTCCGGCCTCGAGGCACTGACCGCGCACCTGGCCGACCTCGACGAGGACGCCGTGCTGGCGGCCACCGGCCTCACGAGCGCGGAGATCGACGAGCTCGCGGACCGCTACGTGCGCGCCGAGCGCGTCATCGTCACGTGGGCGATGGGGCTGACCCAGCACACCAAGGCGGTCCCCACCATCAAGGAGATCGTCAACCTGCTGCTCCTGCGCGGGAACATCGGCCGCCCCGGCGCGGGCGCCTCGCCCATCCGCGGCCACTCGAACGTGCAGGGCGACCGCACGATGGGCATCTGGGAGCAGATGCCGGACAGCTTCCTCGACGCGCTCGACGCCGAGTTCGGCCTCGCCGTGCCCCGCGAGCACGGCCTCGACGCCGTCGGCACGGTGGAGGCGATGGCGGACGGGCGCGTGAAGGCGCTGGTCGCCCTCGGCGGCAACCTCGTCGGGGCGATCTCCGACACGGGGGCCGCGGAGGAGGCCGTGCGCCGCGCCGACCTCACCGTCCAGATCTCGACGAAGCTCAACCGGTCGCACGCCGTCGTCGGCCGGGAGGCGCTCATCCTGCCCACGCTGGGCCGCACCGACGTCGACCGGCAGGCGTCGGGCGAACAGTTCGTGTCGGTGGAGGACACCGTCTGCGCGGTGCACGCGTCGCGCGGCAAGGTCGAGCCCGTCGCGCCGGGGATGCTGTCGGAGGTCTCGATCGTCACCCGGCTGGCGCGCGCCGTGCTCGGCGCTCGACCGGGAGGTCCCGGGCCGGTCGACTGGGCCGCCATGGAGCGCGACTACGACGTGATCCGCGACCACATCGCCCGCGTCGTGCCGGGCTGCGAGGACTACAACGCCCAGCTGCGGCGGCCGAACGGCTTCCGCCTGCCGCACGGCCCGCGCGACTCGCGCACCTTCCCCACCGACGACGGCCGCGCCCACCTCACCGTCAACGAGCTCGCGCCCGTCGAGTGCCCGCCCGGCCGCCTGCTGCTGCAGACCATCCGCTCGCACGACCAGTTCAACACCACGATCTACCGCCGCGACGACCGCTACCGCGGCATCAAGGGCGGGCGCGCCGTCGTGCTGGTCAACCCCGACGACCTCGCCGAGCTCGGCATCGCCGACGGCGCGACCGTCGACGTGCACGGCGAGCACCACGACGGCGTCGACCGCGTGCTGCGCGGGCAGCGCGTCGTCGCGTACCCCACCGCGCGCGGCTGCGCGGCGGCCTACTTCCCCGAGGCGAACGTCCTCGTCCCCCTCGGCGCCACCGCCGAGACGAGCCGCACCCCCGTGTCCAAGGCCGTCGTCGTCCGGCTCGAGCCCGCCTGACGCCGAGGTAGTGCGAGCCGCGCCGAGGTAGTTCAGCCTTCCTGCGCGCGAGGCTCGACGAGGGCGTCCGCGAGCGCGCCGAGGGCCGGCAGCGCCGCGAGGGCGGCGTCGCGCACGTCGTCCGGCACGGCGCCGAGCCGGCGGACCCAGTACGCGTTGATGCGGGCCAGGTGCTCGTCGGCCAGCGGCGTCGCGACCAGCCGGACGGTGCGCCGGTCGCCGTCGGTGTGCTCGCGCAGCACGAGCCCGCGCGCCTCGAGGGTGCGCAGGGCGGTGCTGACGTTGCTGCGGGCGAGCCCGGTCGCGACGGCGATGCGCGACGGCGTCGGACGCGGCGTGCGGTGGATCTCGCGGATCACGGCCACCTCCGTCCCGGTGAGCGGCACGATGTCGCGCAGCTCCGGGGCACGGACGTCCAGGTGGCGGGCCAGCTCGACGACGACGTCGGCAAGGTCAGCAAGGTCGGCGAGGCCGGGCGTGACGATCGTCTCGTCGGGCATGGCCCGATCCTAGGCGGTCACAGTAGTTATAGTTTCATAATCATTCACGCCCGGGCCCGTGCCCCGGGCGTCCCCCTGCGCGCCGACGACGGCGCACGCCCCCCCACCCGCACCGCCCCACCCAGGAGCCTTCGTGAGCAGCGCCCCCGCCCTCGCCCCCGACGCCACCGCGTCGCCGACCTCGCCCCCACCCGCGCGCCGACCGCTGCGCGGGCGCCCCGCGCTGACGCTCGTCGGCGTCGCGTTCGGGCTGTTCCTCGTAGGCCTGGACGCGACGGTTGTCTCGATCGTCAACCCCGCGATCGCCGCCGACGTCGGCACCACGTTCGTGCAACTGCAGTGGGTCACGCACAGCTACCTGCTCGGCCTCGCCGTCACCCTGATCCTGGCCGGCAAGCTCGGCGACCGGTACGGCCACCGCACCCTCTACCTGACGGGCCTCGTGCTGTTCACGCTGGCCTC
The DNA here is from genome assembly GCF_040632295.1 of Isoptericola sp. NPDC019482. Taxonomy (NCBI): domain Bacteria; kingdom Bacillati; phylum Actinomycetota; class Actinomycetes; order Micrococcales; family Promicromonosporaceae; genus Isoptericola; species Isoptericola sp. NPDC019482. The sequence goes on along the minus strand of NZ_JBEYBQ010000025.1, from coordinate 47,396 downwards.
GGTCGCCATCGGCCTGTCGACCACGGCCTCGGGCCTCATCGCGTTCCGCGTCGTGCAGGGCGTCGCGGCCGGCGTCCTCATGCCGCAGACCCTCGCGATGCTGCGCGCCACGTTCCCGCGCGAGAGGTTCGGCATGGCCGTGGGGATCTGGGGCGGCGTCTCCTCGATCGCGATCGCCGTGGGCCCCACGCTCGCCGGCGCGCTCGAGGCGTCCTTCGGCTGGCAGTCGGTGTTCTTCGTCAACGTCCCGGTCGCCGCTGCCGGCCTCGCCTACGGGCTGTGCCTGCTCCCCCGCACCAGCTTCCCGGCCTCGGGCCGCTTCGACCTGCGCGGCGTCGTCGTGCTCGCGCTCGGGCTGGTCGCGACCGTCTTCGCCATCGTGCAGTCCGAGACCTGGGGGTGGGGCGACGTGCGCACCCTCGGCCTGCTCGCGCTCGGCGTCCTCGTCATCGTCGGGTTCGTCGCCCTGGAGGGGCGCACCGAGGCGCGCACCGGCGACGCCCTGCTGCCGCTGTCGCTCTTCCGCGGCACGACGGTCGGCACCGGCGGGCTGATGATCGCCGCCAACTTCTTCGTGCTGATGGGCTCGACGTTCATCCTGCCGATGTTCTTCATCAACCTGCGGGGCGTCACGGCGCTCGACGCCGGTCTCATGCTGCTGCCGATGTCCGCCGTCTCGGTCGTCGCCGCCCCGGTCGGCGCCCTGCTCGTCGCGCGCATCGGCACGCGCGCCACCGGCACCCTGAGCCTGGGCCTCACCGCCGTCGGCCTGCTGGTGCTGCTGACCTCGTCGGCCACCTCGCCCTACGCGGTCATGGCCGTGGCGTTCGTGATCCTGGCGATGGGCACCGGGATGACCATCACCGCGGGAGCAGAGGCGATCGTCGGCTCCGCCCCCGTGCACCTGGCGGGGGTCGCCGGCGGGTTCCAGTCCACCTGCATCCAGATCGGCGGCGCCCTCGGCACCGCCGTGATGTCCGCCGTCGTCGCCGCGAACGTCCACGCCGGCACCGCCGGGCTCGGCCTCGGCGACGGCGAGCTCCAGGGCCTCGCGCAGGGCTCCGTGCCCGCCGGGCTCGACGCCGTCGCCGCGCGCGCCGCCGAGGGCGCCTACGTCTCGGGCGTGCACGTCGCGTTCCTGGTCGCCGCGGTCGTCGCCGTCGTCGTCGCCGTCGTCGCGGCCCTCACCCTGCGCCCGAAGCCCCAGCCGAGGTAGTCCCACCCTCGCCGAGGTAGTGGTCTGGTCCACTATCTCGGCGAGATGTGGACTACCTCGGCACGAGATCACAGCCGTCAAGATTCTTGACGTCGAGAGACCGGGAGTAGTCTCGGCGCATGGATGTGGAGGCACGGTCCGACGAGGTCGACCGGATCGTCGACGCGTGGCGCCGCGAGCGCCCGGACCTCGACGTGGAGCCGCTGACGGTGTTCTCGCGCGTCAGCCGCCTCGCGCGACACCTGGACCGCGCGCGGCGCGGCGCGTTCGCCCGGCACGACCTGGAGACGTGGGAGTTCGACGTGCTGTCCGCGCTGCGCCGCGCCGGCGAGCCGTACCGCCTGTCCCCCGGCGTCCTCGTCGCGCAGACGCTCGTGACGAGCGGCACCATGACCAACCGTATCGACCGGCTCGAGGAGCGCGGGCTCGTGGAGCGGCACCGCGCGCCGTCCGACCGCCGCGGGGTGCTCGTGCAGCTCACCGCCGCGGGCCGGCAGCGGGTCGACGCGGCGATGAGCGACCTGCTCGACGTCGAGGCCCGCGTGCTCGACGCGCTGCCCGCCGCGGTGCGCCCGCAGCTCGCCGCGCTGTTGCGCACCGTCGTCGCGCAGTTCGACGAGTGAGCTCGGAGATGCCCGCCGCGTGACGTCCTACCCCTCCCCCTCCGCCCGCGACGACGGCGCCCGTGCCGGCCTGCTGCTGGCGGCGCTGCTGCTCGTCGCGCTCAACCTGCGCGCCCCCATCACGTCCCTGCCGCCCGTGGTCGACGACGTCGCCGCGTCCCTCGGCCTCACGCCGGCGGGCGCAGGCCTGCTCACGTCGGTCCCCGTGCTGTGCTTCGCGCTCTGCACCCCGCTGGCGTCCGTGCTGGTCGCACGCGTCGGCCCGGAGCTCGCGCTCGGCGCGTCGATGGCGGGGATCTTCGCCGGGACGCTGCTGCGCTCGACGGGCTCGGTCCCGACGGCCCTCGCCGGCAGCGCGCTGCTGGGCGTCGCGATCACGATCGGCAACGTCGCCGTGCCGGTGGTCATCACCCGCGACTTCCGTCGCCGGGCCGCCGCGGTGACGGGCGCGTACAGCGCGACGATGAACCTCGGGTCGACGTTCACCACGATGCTCACCGTGCCCCTCGCGACGGCGTTCGGCTGGCAGTGGGCGCTCGCGGGGTGGGGCGTGCTCGCGGTGGTCGCGCTCGCGGCCTGGGTGCCGGCGGGACGGCGGCTCGCCGCCCGGGGGCGCGCCGCGGCCCCGCCCGGCGCGGCGCGCGTCCGGCCGCCGTCCGCCCGGGCGGAGCTCGACGCGCTCGACGCGCACGGGCGGTCCGCCGTGCGCCGCCTGGTCGTGCTGCTGTCGGTGGCGTTCGCCGGGCAGGCCTTCGGCTACTACGCCGTGACGGCGTGGCTGCCCGAGATCCTGCACGACCGGCTCGGCATGACCGCGGCGGGCGCCGGCAGCGCGGCCGCCCCGTTCCAGCTGTGCGCGGTGCTCGGGTCGTTCCTCGTGCCGGCCGCGTTCTCCCGCCGCCTGTCGGCGCGCGCGGTCGCGATGCTCATGGCGGCGATGTGGATCTCCCTGCCGCTGGGGCTGCTCCTCGCGCCCGGGCTCTGGTGGCTGTGGGTGGGCCTGTCCGGCGCCGCCCAGGGCGGCAACTTCACCGTGATCTTCACGCTCGTCGCGCAGCGCAGCCCCGGCGTCGCGGTGGCGCGGCGGTCGTCGGCGGTGGTGCAGACCGCGGGCTACGGGTGTGCGGTGCTCGCGCCGACCGTGATGGGCGCCGTGCACGAGGCGACCCACGGGTGGACGGCGCCTCTCGCGCTCGTCGCGGGCGTGCTCGCCACGATGGCCGCGGCGATGTGGGTCGCGTCGGCCCGGCCCGCGGCGGACCCTGCTTAGCGGTCCTCCGCCAGGGTGATCGCGAGGGAGCCGAGCGCCCGCAGCGCCTCCTCCGCGTGCGCCTCGTCGTAGCCGCGGGTGCACACCGCGACGACCAGCGCGCCCGGCCCGGGCGTGCCGACGAACGCGACGTCGTGCCGGATGCCGTCCACCCAGCCGGACTTGGAGCCGTACGGCACGCCCGCGGGCACGGCGGCCGTGAGCTGCCGGTCCGTCTGCCGCGCGAGCAGGTCGATCATCCAGAGCGTGCGCTCCGGCCCGGCGACCTGCCCCGTGACGACGGCGGACATCAGCGCCGCGAGGTCGGCCGGCGTCGTGCGGTGCGAGTCGCCGCGCGCCTCGGCGGCCAGGTCGCTGTACTTGCGCCCGACGACGCTCCCGGCGGCGCCGACGTCGGACAGGGCGCGGTTGCACGCGTCGAGGCCGACGAGGTCGATCACCATGTTGGTGGCCTCGTTGGACGAGACGACGATCATCCGCTCGATCACCAGCCCCACGGGCATGAACGTGCCCGCCGGGGGCATGCCCGGGTCGAGGTCGTCGGGCTCGATGCGGTAGTCGGGCTCGCCAGGCACCTGGGAGGCGAACGTGTCGGCGCTGGCCACCTCCTCGTCGAGCGTGAGCTCACCGGCGTCGAGCGCCCGGGCGGCCGCGACCAGCACCGCCAGCTTGACGGTCGACGCCGCGTAGAACGGCGCGTCCGCGTCGCGCTCGGCGAGCACCTCGCCGCCCGCACGCCGCACCTGGTACGCGACGACCGGGACGCCGTCCGAGTGCGTTCCCGTGCTCACCATCAGCGCACCCCCGGGACGTTGTGAGCGCGATTTCGGGGGCTTTCGTCCGGTGAATAGTCCCCGGAATCGCGCCCACAGCGGTCGTGGACGACGGCGGCGAACGCGGCCGCGAGGGCGCGGGCCTGCTTCTCGTTCTCGGGTGCGCGCTCCAGGGCGGAGGCGAGCAGCGCGTCGCGGTCGAAGCCGAGCGCGGCGAGCTCGTCCGCGTCCCAGGTGCCGATGCGCTCCGGCGCCGCCTCGGGGTGGAACTGCAGCCCCCACGCGACGTCGCCCACGCGGAACGCCTGGACGCCGCACGCGTCGCTCGTCGCGAGGTGCACGGCCTGCGGCGGGAGCGCGGTGATCGAGTCGACGTGGCTCTCGACCATGCGGACCTCGCCGTTCTCGGCGAGCTTCCCGAGCGGGCCGAGCAGGGCGTCGTCGGCCGCGTCGTCGAGCAGGCGCACGGGGCACAGCCCCTTCTCCGTCTCGCCCGACCGACCCGTCACCGTGCCGCCCGTGACGTGCGCGAGCACCTGCCCGCCCAGGCAGATCCCCAGCACCGGGACGCCCGCGTCCAGGGCCTCGGCGACGAGCGCGCGCTCGTGCGGCAGCCAGGGCGCGCGGTCGTCCTCGTCGGGCAGCAGGCCGCCGCCCAGCAGCACCAGGCCGTGCACGCCGTCGGGCGCCGCGGGTCCCCCGTCGGCGAGCGAGACGACCTGCCCCGCGAGGTCCGCGCCCTGCACGACGACGGCATCCGCACCGTCCGCCTCCAGCCAGGCAGGAAGGCGGCCCGGGCCGCTGCGCGGGGAGTTCTGGACCAGGACGACGGTCGGTCGGCGGTCGGGCACGGTCAGCGCTCCCTGCTCTCGAGGACGGGGCTGTCGGGGACGGTCTCGGGCACCGGTCGGACGCCGGCCCGCGGCGCCGGCTCGCCCGGCTCGACCGCACGGCCCTGCCCGACGTCGCGGCCGCGCGCGGCGGCTGCGTCGTGGTCGATGTCGTGGTCGATGTCGTGGCCCGGGCCGCCGTCCGTCAGGACGGGGCCGGTCGCGACGGGCGCGGTCGGGCGGCCGCCGAGCTCAGCCGCCAGCCGTGCGAAGTGGCACGCGGCGGCGTGGGGAAGGGCGCCCGCGCCACCGTCGCCGGCACCGTCGTCGTGGCGGCCGAGCGGCACGAGCACCGGGTCCTCGGTGCGGCAGCGCGCGGGCACGTCGTCCGGCCCGTCGCCCGCGACGCCCTCCTCGGCGGCGAGGCGGCGCGCGAGCCAGCAGCGCGTGTGGAAGCGGCAGCCGGACGGCGGGTCGGCGGGCGACGGCGGGTCGCCCTCGAGCAGCAGGTCGGCGTCCGCGGGAGGGGCGCCCGGGTCGGGCACCGGCACCGCGGACAGCAGGGCCCCCGTGTACGGGTGGTGCGCGGCGCCGTACGCCGCCGGCCGGTCGCCCTCCTCGACGACGCGGCCCAGGTACATCACGGCGACCTCGTCGGCGATGTGCTGCACCACGGCCAGGTCGTGCGCGATGAACAGGTACGACAGCCCGAGCTCGTCCTGCAGGTCCTCCAGCAGGTTGATGACCTGGCCCTGCACGGACACGTCGAGGGCGGAGACGGGCTCGTCGCACACGAGCACACGCGGCTTGACCGCGAGCGCCCGCGCGATGCCGACGCGCTGCCGCTGCCCACCCGAGAACTGGTGCGGGTACCGGTGCGCGTGGTCGGGGTCGAGGCCGACCAGCTCGAGCAGCTCGGCCACGGCCCGGCGACGCCCGCCCGCGGGGACGGCGTCGCGGTGGATGCGGAACGGCTCCGCGACGATCTCCCCCACCGACATGCGCGGGTTGAGCGACGTGTACGGGTCCTGGAAGACCATCTGCACGTTGCGGCGCAGCTCGCGGCGGGCCGCGCGCGACATCGTCGACACGTCCTCGCCGTCGACGAGCACCTGGCCGCGGGTGGGCTTCTCGATCCCCACCAGCACGCGCGCGAGCGTGGACTTCCCGGAGCCGGACTCCCCCACGAGCCCGAGGGTGCGCCCGCGCCGCAGCGCCAGCGAGACGCCGTCCACGGCCTGCACCTGGCCCACCGTGCGCTTGAGGACGACGCCCCGGCGTACCGGGTACGACTTGGCCAGGTCGCGCACCTCGAGGACGACGTCGTCGGGCACGGTGCCGGGCGGGTTGCCGGGCGTCGTGTCGGGGGCAGCGGTCTCAGGCACGGGCGCCTCCCAGGAGCTCGGCGGCGAAGTGGCAGGCCGACGACCGGCCGGGGGCGACGTCGTCGAGCGGCGGCTCGACGGTGCGGCACACGTCCCGGACGGCACCTTCGCCCGCGGGCACTGCGCCAGAGGCGCCGGTTCGTGCGACATCACAGCGCGGGTGGAACGAGCAGCCCGACGGCGCGCTCCCGGGCGCGGGAGGGCGGCCGGGCACGACGGGGAGCCGGCCCCCGGCGTGCTCGTCGACGACGTCGATCCGCGGCACCGAGCGCAGCAGGGCGCGGGTGTAGGGGTGCGCGGGCGCGGCGTACAGGTCGCGCACGGGGGCGTGCTCGACGGCGCGCCCGGCGTACATCACGGTGACGTCGTCGGCGACGCCCGCGACGACGCCGAGGTCGTGGGTGATGAGCACGAGCCCCATCTGCCGCTCCGCCTGGATCTCCGCGAGCAGCCGCAGCACCTGGGCCTGCACGGTGACGTCGAGGGCCGTCGTCGGCTCGTCCGCGATGAGCACGTCCGGGTCGAGGGCCAGCGCGGACGCGATCATCACGCGTTGCCGCATCCCGCCGGAGAACTGGTGCGGGTACTCGTCCACCCGTTGCGCCGCGTTCGGCACCTTGACCAGGTCGAGCAGCTCGACCGCCCGCCGTCGGGCCTCGCGCCGCGACGCGCCGGTGCGCGCCCGCAGCGACTCGGTGAGCTGGTAGCCCACGGTGTGCACGGGGTTGAGCGCGGCGAGCGCGTCCTGGAAGACCATCGCGACGTGCGTGCCGCAGTGCGCGCGGTGCTTGGTCGGCGACAGCGCCAGCAGGTCGGTGCCCCGGTAGCGCGCGGTGCCCCCCACGACGCGCGCCGTCGGCGGGAGCAGCCCCATCACCGCCAGCGAGCTCACCGACTTGCCGCACCCGGACTCGCCCACCAGGGCCAGCGTGCGGCCCGCCTCCACGCGGTAGCTCAGGCCGTCGACGGCGCGCACGGCGCCGCCGTCGGACCGGAACTCGACCGCCAGGTCCTCGACCTCCAGGAGGACGTCGCCGGCCGTGCGCGCGGCGTCGGCCGGGGTGATCAGGGTTTCCGTCATGTCGGTCACCGGAGCCTCGGGTCGAGGGCGTCGCGCAGGGCGTCGCCGAGGGCGACGAGCGCCAGGACCGTGAGGACCAGGCACCCGAGCGGGTACAGGAGCAGGTACGCGTACCCGCCGGTCACCCAGTCCGCACCGTTCGTGATCATGATGCCCCAGCTGATGGCGGGCGGCCGGACGCCGATGCCGAGGAACGCGAGCACCGCCTCCGTGCTGATCACGCCCGCGATCGCCGTCGGCACGAGGGCCGTGACCGGGCCGATCGCGTTGGGCAGCACGTGCCGCACCATGACGCGCAGGTCGGAGGCGCCCAGGGCGCGGGCCGCCGTCACGTAGTCGAGGTTCTTGGCCTCGAGCGTGGCCGCGCGGACGTAGCGGGCGTACGCCATCCAGCCGAACATCGTGAGCACCAGCGCCGGGAGCAGGATGACGTCGAACGTGCCGCCGCCCACGCTGACCTCACGGAACAGGGTGAGCAGCAGCAGCGCGGCGAGCAGCAGCGGGATGACGAGGAACACCTCGATGGTGCGGGACACGACCGTGTCCACCCAGCCGAGGTAGTACCCCGCGAGCAGCCCCAGCGTGACCCCGATGAGCAGGGACGCGCCGACCACCACGAACGCCAGGGTCAGCGACGGCCGGGCGCCGTGCACGAGCTGGGCGAGCAGGTCGCACCCGTGCACGTCCGTGCCGAGCGGGTGCTCGCCCCCCAGGCCCTGCGGCCGGATCTTCGAGTCCCCGATCACGCAGCTCTGCGGGTTCGTGCTGGTGAACAGCCGCGGGAAGGCGGCCATCACGGCGAAGAAGACCACGACGACGGCGGCGGCGATGACGTCGGGGCGGCGGCGCAGGCGGCGCCAGGCGTCCCCGCCGAGCGACGTCGACGCGTCGACCGCGGGCGCGTCCGGCGTGGCGGTGGCCGCCGTGGGTTCGGGTGCGGTGCGGTCAGGCATAGCGGATCCTCGGGTCCAGCGCGGCGTAGGCGATGTCGACGACCAGCATCACGACCACCGTCACCGCGGCGAGGATGGTCACGATGCCGAGGATGAGCGCGACGTCGGCGGCGCGGACCGCCTCCCAGAGCACCCCGCCCATGCCGTAGATGTTCATCATCCCCTCGGTGACGACGGCGCCCGCGAGCGCCTCGGTGAAGGTCAGTCCGACGGCGGTCACCACGGGCACCGCGGAGTTGCGGATGACGTGGTGCGTCACGACGTGCCGCTCGTTCAGGCCCCGCGAGCGCGCCGTGCGCACGTGGTCGCCCGCGTACGACTCGAGCTGGCTCGCGCGCACCAGGCGGATGAACGCCGCCGACCCTGCCAGGCCCAGCAGGATGCCGGGCACGAGCAGCGTGGCCCACGGGTGGTCGTCGTCGAACGACGGTCTGAACCACAGGGCGGGCAGGCTGCCCTCGCCGAACGTGTCCTCGGCCCAGCCGCTGAGCGGCACCGCGAAGACGTACCGGTACACGAGCAGCAGCACGAAGATCGGGAACGCGTCGATGAGCACCGACGTCAGCCGGATGCCGTGGTCGGCGGACCGGTCGCGCCGGCGGGCGGCCGCCGTGCCGAGGCCCATGCCGAGCACGAACCACACGATCGTCACGACGAGGAACAGCTTCAGCGTGTTCGGGGCGGCGGTCGCGACGATGTCCGTCACCTCGCGCCCGCGCAGGTTGGTGCCGAAGTCACCCTGCGCGTACTGCCCGAGCCGTTCCACGAAGGGGCCCAGGCAGGGGTTGCCGGTCTGGTCGTAGCAGGGGTCGTCCAGGCCGAAGCGCGCCTCCACGGCCGCGAGCTGCGACTTCGTCGGCACCTTCTCGCCGAAGAACGCCAGGGCGGGGTTGCCGTTGAGCTGGATCGCGAACGTCGTGAGCAGGTGCAGCACGAACATCACGAGCAGCAGGGTGCCCACCCCCAGGAGGGAGCGGCGCAGGATGTAGCGGCCCATTCACAGTCTTTCCGTGCTCGTGGTTCGCGCGGCGAGGGCTCCCCGGGTGGGCCGCCCCCGCCGCGCTCTTGCTCGGTCGGTCAGCCGTTCGTCACCTCGAGGAGGCGCAGCTTGGGCTCGCCGCTGAACGGGTCGAGCACCACGTTCGACACGTTCTCGCTGTAGTAGTAGGTGTTCTGCGCGACGAACAGCGGGATGGTCGGGAAGTCGGTCGCGAGGATCTTCTCCGCCTCCTGGTACTGCGCGACCGCCTCGTCGAGGGTCGCGGCCTCGTCGCCGGCCTTGACCGCCGCCTCGAAGTCCGCGCTGTAGTACCCGAATTCCACGTTGCCGTTCTTCGCGTCGCCGCTGGCGTACACGGGGGCGAGGTAGTTCTCGTTGAGCGGGTAGTCCGGGAACCAGTTGGCGCGGAACGGGCCCGAGAAGTCGCGGGCCCCGCGCCGGGCGAAGTAGTCCGGCGTCGCGTCCAGCTCGTAGGGGATGCCGAGCGTCTCCTGGATCGAGTCGCCGACCGCCTTGAACAGCTCCTGCTCCGTGGCGTCCTGGCCGAGGTGGATGGTGAGCTTCTCGCCGTCGGGCCAGCCGCCGGCCTTCTCGAGCGCCGCCTTGGCGGCGTCCGGGTCGAAGGCGCACCACTCGCACGTGCCGCCGGTGCCGCCGGGCACGACGTCGGGCACCACCCAGCTGTCGGCGGGGACGCGCTGGCTGGGCAGGAGGGCGTCGATGATGCCCTGCCGGTCGACGGCGAGCGAGATCGCCTTGCGGAACTCGACGTCCTTCCACGGGCCGTCCTTGTACAGCGGGAAGGCCATGTAGGTCAGCGCGGCGCCCGGGCCCTCGACGTACCGCTCCTGCAGGTCGGGGTCGCCCGCGGCGGCCTGCTGCTCGGCGGGCGGCGGCACCGCGAAGTCGAGGTTGCCGGCCTCGAAGTCCGGCCAGTTGTCCTCGCCCGTGTACTCGGTCCACTCGATGGCGCCGTACTCCGGCGTCTCCTCGAGCGTGTAGTCCTCCCAGCGCGTGGCGGTGAGGCCCACGCCCTGGTCCCACTTCTCGACCTGGAACGGGCCGTTGCCGATCGGCTGCACGGCGCACGCCTCGATGTCGTCGAGGCACTCCTGCGCGATCGGGAAGAAGCCGGTGTAGCCGAGCATGGTCCCGAACCCGGCGAACGGGCCCGTGAGCGTGACCTCGAGCGTCTGCGGGTCGACGACCTTCAGCCCCGACAGCGTGTCGGCCTCGGGCTCCTTGGTGACGTTCCCGTCGTCGTCGGTCTCGCCCTGCATCTCCTCGTAGCCGGTGATGCGCTCGAAGAAGTAGTTGTTCGCCATGGCGTTCGGGCCGTAGGCCGCGTAGTTCCACGCACGGGCGAACGCGTCGGCGTCGACCGGCTCGCCGTTCTGGAACGTCAGGTCCGGCTTGATCTTGATCGTCCAGACCGTGTTGTCCTCGGTCTCGACGCTCTCGGCCACGTAGTTGTACGGCTCCGTGGTCTCGGGGTCGTACCGCACCAGCCCGTCGTAGACGACGTCGAGCACCGAGATGTTGTCCCCGACGTTCGAGTCCATCGGCAGCAGCGTCTCGACGTCCTGCGAGAGGGCAAGGTTCAGCGTCGCGTCCGGGTCGCTGCCGCCGCCTCCCCCGCCGCCGTCGCCCTCGTCGTCGTTACCGCCCCCGCCGCCCGAACAGCTCGCCAGCACCAGCGCCACCGCTGTCGCCGTGGCCGCCACCGCAGCCCTTCGCCCCATCGTCACCGGCTTCTCCCCACCTCGTGGTCGCCCAAGGCACCGTTGCCATGCGTGTGTTCACGTCGTCGTGCACGTCGCCGCGTCCCGCTCCCGCGGGCACGACGACGTTGCCGTGGAACATATCGCCATCATGGCCTGCCATGGTGAAAATCACTGTTAAGGATCAGTAACGATCGACCGCGTGTCGCGCCCGACGGCGGCCCCCGCTCGCCGCCGGCGCGACCTCGCGTCCTCGCGGCGGCAGTTCAGGTTCGCGGCGGCAGTTCGAACTGCCGCGGTGGGGCGAAACTGCCGCGCCGACACTGCCCCCAGGCCCCGCCGGGCCGCCGTCGTCCCCCGCCGGCTCCCGTGCGACGCCGCCGGCGACGGCGCGCCAGCACGCTGACCGGCATGACCGACGACGACCGCACCTTGCTGATCGCACGCCATCACGACCCCGCCGAGCTGCGGCGCGCGACCGCCGCGCGCGAGATGGAGCGCGTGCGCCGCGGCGCCTACCGCGCGCCACGGGCCGCCGCGCTCGACCCGCACGCCCACGCCCGCGACCACCTGGCCGCCGTCCACCGGCAGCTCGACGCCGAGCACGTGCTCAGCCACGAGTCCGCGGCCCTGGTCTGGGGCGTCCCGCTGTGGCAGACGCCGACGACGACGCACGTGCTGCAGCGGTCGGGCGCCAGCACGCGGTCCGCGCGCGACATCGTGCGGCGACGCGGGCTGCCGGAGCGGTGGGTGGAGCGCGGCGGGCTCCCGATCACCGACCTGACCCGGACCGTCGTCGACTGCGTCACGACCATGCACCCGCTGGGCGGCCTGGTCGTCGCCGACTGGGCTCTCGGGCAGGGTCTCGACCGCGACGAGGCGATCCGTCAGCTCGCCGAGCGACGGCGCGGCGTCCGCCGGGCACGCCTCGTGCTCGAGCTGGCCGAGGAGCGGGTCGACCCGCCCTGGGAGACCTGGCTGCGGTACGTGGCGGTGCGGGCCGGCCTGCCACGACCGGTGACACAGTTCCGGGTCGACACGCACGCCGGGCGGTACGAGATCGACGTCGTGTGGCTCGAGCATCGCGTGCTCGCCGAGTTCGACGGACGGATCAAGTATCGCGACGGGGCGTTCGGCGCCGGGTACGACGCCGAACGCGCGCTGTTCGAGGAGAAGGTGCGCGAGGACGCCATCACCGAGCACCTCGGCGTGCGGCCGCTGCGGTTCGTCGCCCGCGACGCCCGGAACCCTGACCAGGTCGCGCGACGCCTGCTGGCCAGGTTCCCGGAGGAGGTCCGCCGCGCGGCGCGGCGCCATCCGCTGCTGCCACCCCCGCCGCCGCCCGCACGCACTCATGGCGGCAGTTCGGGTTCACGGCGGCAGTTCGAACTGCCGCGGTGAACGCGAACTGCCGCGCCGGATCACCCAGGCCTCAGCGGCTCTCCCACGGCATCGACACCCCCGCGTCGTCGAGGTACGCCTCGGCGGCGGCCAGCGTCTCCTGCTCGACGGCGTGGCGGTCCTCGAGATAGTCCCCCGCTCGCGCGATGTACGCGGCCTCCTCCCGAGCACCGACGTCCGCGAGCCGCTGGACCGTCCCGAGCTCGTCCTTACAGCCCAGGTCGATCGTCGCGATGCGGAGCTGTTCCTCCTGCGACACCCCGTAGACCCCGTCCGGGACCATCCCCGCCTCGTGACTGCTGGGCGCCGACGCGCCGTGATCGAGCAGGCACTCGCGCCACTCGTCACGGATGCGCTGCCCGTCCTTCGTGTACATCACCGACGTGATGCCCGTCGGGCCATCGCCGAAGTCGGCGGCGTCGTAGGTGAGCCCCGCCTCCTGGGCCGCGCGGTAACAGTCCCGCGACGCCTTCGCCGGGACCGTCTCGGTATCCCACTCCGCCCCCACGTCGTCCAGGTCGGGCGCCATCAGGCTCGCGTAGCCGTCCGCCTCGGCGTCCTGCATCCGCCACAGCCCGTACTCCGCGTCGCGACCGGGCTCCACCGGGTACGGGCCGTCGAACGTCGCCTCGTAGCCCGCGTCCTGGAGGCAGCCGACGACGTAGTGGTCCGCCGCGGTCCGCGAGATCGCGTACTCGCGACTGTCCCAGCTCCATGCGTCCATCGGCGTCGTGATCGTCCCCGTTGCGGGGTCGAGGGTCGCCCGCGGCTCCGTGTCCGTGTCGGCGGACGTCGTCGACGCACTCGGGCGAGTGTCGAGCGCCGGGCCCGCGGGGGCCACCTCGACCACCCAGCGACCGGCGTCGATCGCCCAGGCCCCGGCCAGCCCCACGACGGCGAGCGACGCGACGCCGGCGACGATCGCCCGGCGCGCCCGCCGGCGACGAGCCGCCGGGACGACGCCGTCGGTGCGGACGTCGATGCGCGGTGCCACCTCGTCCACCTGGGCGCGCAGAGCGCGCGCGAACTGCTCGTCGTCGTGCGTCATCGGGAGCCTCCCTGCTCGGACCGGGTACCGCCGTCGGCGGCCTCGAGGACGGAGCGCAGCTGTGCCAGCCCGCGCGACGCGGTGGACTTCACCGTGCCGACGGAGACGCCGAGGTCGTCCGCCACCTCGCGCTCGGTGAGGCCGACCAGGTGCCGCAGCACGACGATCCGCCGCTGCCTCGTGCTGAGCGTGGCCAGCGCTCGGACGAGCCGGTCACGATCGGCGTGGTGATCGGCGTCCGACCGGGAGCCCGCCCCGTCGGGCAGCTCGGCAGGCGCGGTGAGCACCTCGCGCCGGCGCTTGCGCCACAGGTCGATGCGCAGGTTGGCGAGGACGCGGCGAGCGTACGCGAGGGGGTCGCCCTGCCGGGCCGTCGACCACTTGAGGTACGTCCGGGTCAGCGCCTGCTGCACCAGCTCGTCGGCGAGGTGCGTGTCGCCGCACAGGAGCCACGCGGTCCGCGCGAGCGCCGGCGCGGCGTCACGCATGAACGAGGTGAACTCCTCCTCGGTCGTCACCCCGGTGCGCAGGAGCCGGAACCCCGCGTCGTCAGGGGGGTCGGCCTCGGCCCGGGCCGTCATCGTCACGGTCATGTGTTGTACACGAGCGGGCACGCCCACAGGTTGAGTCACGACTTGGACACGACGCCGCGCCGCGGCCTTGACGTCCCGTAGTTACTCGGCAAGTATCACCGTCATTCCTTAATGCTTACCCGGTAACCACGGAGGTCAGAGTGTCCGTCCGACAGGGATTCCTCGCGCTGCTGTCCGAGCAGCCGATGCACGGCTACCAGCTCCGCCAGGAGTTCGAGGCGCGCACGGGCGGCACGTGGCCGCTCAACATCGGCCAGGCGTACACCACGCTGCAGCGCCTGCAGCGTGACGGCCTGGTCGAGCCCGTCGCCGACGACGACGAGGGCCCGGAGCGCTTCCGCCTCACCGACGCGGGGCGCGCCGAGGCGGACGCATGGTGGCTGCGCCCGGTGGAGCGCAAGGCCCCAGCCCGCGACGAGCTCGCGATCAAGCTGGCGCTCGCGGTCACGGTGCAGCCCGACGGCCACGGCGTCGACGTCGCCGCCGTCATCCAGCGGCAGCGCACCGAGTCGCTCCGCGCGCTGCGGGACTACACGCTGCTCAAGCGGGACGCCGCCGACGATCCCGACGGCCTCGCCTGGTCCCTGGTGCTCGACTCCCTGGTCTTCGCGGCGGAGGCGGAGGTGCGGTGGCTGGACCACGTCGAGTCGACCGTCGCCCGGGCGGCGGGCACGCGGCCGGCCCCCGCCCCCGCGGCCGCCGAGGTCTCGGCCGCGCCGCGCGCCACCGCCTCCCGGGGCGAGCAGCGGTGAGCGCGCCGGTGATGCTCCGGATGACGGAGGTGACCCGGGTGCACGGGCACGGCGCCGCCGAGGTGCGCGCGCTGCGCGGCGTCGACCTCGAGGTCCGCATGGGCGAGCTCGTGGCGGTCATGGGGCCGTCGGGCTCCGGCAAGTCGACGCTGCTGAACCTCGCCGGCGGGCTCGACACCCCGACGTCGGGCACCGTCACCGTGGGCCGTGACGACGTCGGCGCGCTCGACGCCCAGGCCCGTGCCCGCCTGCGCCGCAAGCACGTGGGCTACGTCTTCCAGGACCTCAACCTGGTGCCCGCGCTGACGGCCCTCGAGAACGTCGCGCTCCCCCTCGAGCTCGACGGCCTGTCCGCCCGCCGGGCCCGCGCGCAGGCCACCGCGGCCCTCGGCACGGTCGGGCTCGACGACCTCGCCGACCGCTTCCCCGACGACATGTCCGGCGGGCAGGCGCAGCGGGTCGCCATCGCCCGTGCGCTCGTCGGCCCCCGCCGCCTGGTGCTCGCCGACGAGCCGACCGGCGCGCTCGACTCCGTCACCGGCGAGGCGGTGATGCGGGTGCTGCGCCAGCGCGTCGACGCCGGGGCCGCCGGCCTGCTCGTCACGCACGACGCCCGCCACGCCGCCTGGGCGGACCGCATCGTCTTCCTGCGCGACGGCGTCGTCGTCGACTCCACCGGCGCCGCCGCCGGGCCCGACTCCCTGCTGCACCGCGCGGTGAACGCGTGAGCGCGAGGAGCCCCCGCGCAGGGGCGCCGAGGCACGAGGTGCACCGGAGCGAGGCACCGCAGCGGGCACGCAAGAGGGCCGACGCGTGAGCGGCCCGCTCGCACGCTGGCGCGGGCGGTGGCGAGTCGCGCTGCGGTACGGGTGGCGTGACGCGCGCCGGAACAAGGGCAGGACGGCGCTCGTCGCGGTGATGGTGGCGCTGCCCGTCGCGGCGGGGTCGTTCGCGACGACGGCGACGTGGTCGGCGCGGGACACGCCGGAGACCGTCGCGCAGCGCGAGCTGGGTCCGGGCTTCCAGGCGTCGCTGACCGCGATCGGGATGCCCGTGACGCAGACGCCGGACGCGACCGGCCACGGCGGGGGCGACCCCCTGATCGGGCCACGGCCGGCGGACGCCCTCGAGGCGGACCTGCGCGCGGCGCTGCCGGACGGCGACCGCCTCGTGCGTCTCGTGCAGGCGCAGGGCGAGCTCGTCATCCGCGCGGACGGCCTGCAGCTCTCGACCCCGTCCGTCCTGCAGGGCGACCTCACCGACCCCGACGTCCGGGACGCGTTCCGTGTCGAGGGCGGCGAGCTCCCAGCCGACGGCGAGGTCGCGCTGTCGGCGCGGACCACGCGCGAGCTCGGCGTCGCCGTGGGCGACCGCGTCACCCTCGCGCGGGCCGGGGAGGACGAGGTGCCGGCCACGGTGTCCGGGCTGCTCGACGACCCCGCGCCGCGGCAGACCGACGTCCTCCTCCCGGCGTCCGGGCCGCTCGCCATGCCCGCCACCGCACCGGGACCCCACGGCTTCGACGACCCCGAGGGCCTGGTCTGGTTCGTCGCCGGCGACGCGCCCGTGACGTGGGACGACGTCCTCGCCCTCAACGAGCTCGGCGCTGTCGTCGTGAGCCGCGACGTGCTGTTCTCCCCGCCACCCGTCGAGGCCGTGGAGTTCTACGACGGCCGGCCGCCGGAGAGCACGTCCGACCGGCTGCAGCAGTGGGTGCCGCTCGCGGCGGTCGTCGCGGTCGCGCTGCTCGAGGTGGTGCTGCTCATCGGCCCGGCGTTCGCGGTGGGCGCCCGCCGGTCCGCCCGGTCGCTGGCGTTGATCGCGGCGAGCGGCGGCACCCGCCGCACCCTGCGGGCCGTCGTGCTGGGCACCGGCGTCGTCATCGGCGTCGGCGCCTCCGTGACGGGAACTGTCGTGGGGGTCGGTGCCGCCGCGCTCGTCGTCGCCCTCCTCACGGACGCCGTCCTCGCCGTCCCGTGGGCGCCGGTCGCCGCGATCTTCGCCGTCGGTGTGACCCTCGCCGCGGGCGCCGCCTGGCTGCCGGCGCGCCGGGCGTCGAAGGCGGACGTCGTCGCGGTGCTGGCCGGGCGGCGGGGTGAGACGTCGTACCGGCGCTGGCCGGTCGTCGTCGGGGCCGCGCTGGGCGCCGTCGGGTTCGCCGGCGCGCTCGCGGCGGGCCTCGCGGGCCAGGCCCTCGGCGTCGCGGCGGGCGTCGTGGCCGGGGAGCTCGGCCTGGTGCTCGCGTGCGGCGGGATCGTCGCCGCGCTGGGGCGCCTGGCTCGCCATCTGCCGCTGGCCTGGCGCTTCGCGCTGCGCGACGCCGCCCGGCACCGCGGCCGCACCGCGCCCGCGCTGGCCGCCGTGCTGGTCGCCGTCGCCGGCGCCAGCGGTGGGCTCGTGTACTCGTACTCCCAGACGGCGCACAACGACCGCTCCCAGGCGTTGGTCGCCGCCCCCGATGTCCTGGTCATCGCCCCGGCGTACCACGAGACCCACATGCAGCTCACCCCGGCGGAGGGTGACCGGGTCGAGGCAGTCGTACAGCGCGCCCTCCCCGACCTCGGCCGCCTCTATCCCGTGACCGTCCTGCGCGGCCCGGGCGACGACCCGGGGTCGACGAGCGTCCACCTCACGCCGCACGGCGAGGAGGCCCTCGTCGTCGGAGGGGTGGGGATCAGCGGGCCCGTCGTCGACGACGGCACGCTCGTCCCGTTGCTGGGCCTGCCCTCGCCCGATGTCGCCGCGGCGGCCCTCGCCGCCGGTCGCGCGGTCGTCCAGGCCGGGACGGTGGGCGGCGACGGCACCGTCGCGCTCGACGTCGTCACCTGGGACACCGAGGCGCAGGAGCAGACGGGGCGACGCACCGTGCACGTCCCCGCGACCGGCGTGGGCGACCCGCTCGGGCCCTCCAACGCCAACTTTCCCGTCGTGCCGCCGTCCGCCGTCGAGGCCACGGGCACGTCGCCCGCGCTCGGCGGGTTCGTCGCGATGCCCGGAACGCCGCTCGGGGAGGCCGAGCGCCAGACCCTCCAGGCCGCCCTGGACGAGGAGTTCTCCACCGCGGACGCGTCAGCGTGCGAGGTGTGCGTGACCGTCGGCGCCGGGCCGCGCGACTACGGGTCCCCGCAGTGGCTCAGCACGCTGCTGATCGTGGGCAGCGCGGGCCTCCTGGCCCTGGCGGCGGCGTGGATCGTGGCGGCACTGGCGGCGGCGGAGTCCCGCCCGGACCTCGCGACCCTGGCGGCGGTGGGCGCAGCGCCGACCACCCGCAAGCGGATCGTGGCCGCCCAGGCGGGCACGGTGGCGGTGCTCGGCAGCGTGCTCGGCGGCGCGTCGGGCGTCGTGCTGGGGGCGGCGTTCGTCCTGTTCGAACGGTTCCGGTACGCCGAGCCGGACCCCCGGTGGACGGTCGAGATCCCGTGGCCGGTGCTGGGCGCGACGCTCGTCGTCCTCCCCCTGCTCGCGGTGGCCGCGGCGTGGCTGGTCACCCGGTCGCGCCTGGTCCTCACCCGCCGCCTGGCGAGCTGACTCCCGCAGGTCCCAGCCGTCGGCGCGGCAGTCTGCGTTCGGCGCGGCAGTTCGAACTGCCGCCGCGAGCGCGAACTGCCGCGCCGGGTCAGGCTCGAGCGGCGGCCACCGCCGCAGCCAGGTCGACGACGGCGGCGGTGACGGCGTCGAGCGCCGCCGCGGTGCGTGCCGGGTCGCCGTCGACCTCGAGCGAGTGGTCGCCGCCCTCCACCTCGAGCACCCGCGCCCCGGACGCCGCGGCCAGCCCGCCGTCCCACAGCCCGTCGGCCGTGCCGCCCACCAGCAGCGCCGGCACCCCGGACGCCCCCAGGCCTACGGCGGCGGCGCGCACCTCGGGCGCCCGGTCGGTGGTGAGCAGCGGCGTCAGCCACGCGCCGGCCAGCCCCAGCTCGACGGCGACGGGCAGCGCCAGCGTGCCGAGCGACTTCGCCAGCACCAGGTGCACCGCCGCGGGCGCAGAGGCGACCCCGTCGCGCACCACGTCGGCATACACCCGCCGCGCGACGTCGAAGTCCGGCCGCCCGTCCCACACGACGGTCCGCACCGTCCAGCCGCCGGAACGCAACGCAGCGGAAGGCCGCGCCAGCACCGGCCCCTCCGCCGTGTACCCGACGCCAGGCAGCACGGTCAGCACCAGCCCCGGCTCGCCGTCGTCCACCACCACGCGATGACTCGTCACCGCCCGAGCCTGTCACGCCCGACCCGCCACCACGGGGAGACGAAAGAAGGCAGGTCAGGGAATCGCGCGCACGGTAGTCAAACCCGAAGTGGAGGGCGCCCTGGCGCCCGTGAACGCTACCGTGCGCGCGATTCCCTGACCTGCCGTCAACCGTCAGACGGCGACGCGACCGAGAACCCGGTCGAGCGCCGCGACCGCGCCATCCAGCACGGACTCGTCTACGGTGAGGGCCGGCCGGAACCGCACGGACCGCTCCCCGCACCCGAGGATGAGGAACCCTTCGTCGTGCAGCCCCGCCAGCACGGCGTCGCGCACGTCGCGTGACGGCAGCGACACCGCGCACATGAGCCCGCGGCCGCGGGGGTCGGTGACGACGCCAGGGTGCGCTGCCGCCAACCCTTCGAGCCGCGCCAGCAGGCCGGCCCCGACGCGCGCGGCGCGCTCGATCAGCCCCTCGGCCTCGATCACCTCGAGGATGCGGCGCGAGCGGACCATGTCGGCGAGGTTGCCGCCCCAGGTGGAGTTGATGCGGGACGAGACGTGGAAGACGTTGTCGTCGATCTCGTCGACGCGCCCGCCGGCCATGACGCCGCACACCTGGGCCTTCTTGCCGAAGGCCACGACGTCGGGCTGGACGCCGAGCTGCTGGTACGCCCATGCCGTCCCGGTCATGCCGACGCCGGTCTGCACCTCGTCCAGGACGAACAGGGCGTCGTGCTCGTGGCACAGGGCCTGCATGGCCTGGAGGAACTCGGCGCGCAGGTGGTGGTCGCCACCCTCCCCCTGGATGGGCTCGGCGACGAAGCAGGCGATGTCGTGCGGGTGCGCCTCGAACGCGGCGCGCGCCTCGGCGAGCGCCCGGGCCTCGAGCGCCTCGACGTCGCGGGGCGCGCCGTCGGCGTCGTGCCCGGGGTAGGGCGAGCTGATGCGCGGCCAGTCGAATTTGGGGAACCGGGCGACCTTGCCCGGCTCGGTGTTGGTGAGGGACATGGTGTAGCCGGATCGGCCGTGGAACGCGTGCTGCAGGTGCAGCACCTTCGTGCCCAGCTCGGGCGAGCGACCGTGCGCCTCGTTGTGCCGCGACTTCCAGTCGAACGCGACCTTGAGCGCGTTCTCGACGGCGAGGGCGCCGCCGTCGACGAAGAAGAGGTGCGGCAGGGCGGGGTCGCCGAGCACCCGGGCGAAGGCGTCGACGAAGCGGGCGAGCTCGACGGTGTAGACGTCGGAGTTGGACGGCTTGTTGATCGCGGCGCGGGTGAGCTCCTCGCGGAACAGCGGGTCGCGGAACAGGGCAGGGTGGTTCATGCCCAGGGGGTTGGACGCGAAGAACGTGAACAGGTCGGTCCACTCGCGGCCGTCGCGGGCGTCGACGAGGGTCGAGCCGTGCGAGCGGTCGAGGTCGAGCACGAGGTCGAAGCCGTCGACGAGCAGGTGCTCGCGCAGCGACTCGAGGACGGCGGTGGCCTCGATCGAGCCGCCGACGCTGGTGGCTGTGCGCTGAGAGATTGTCTCGGTCATACCCCGACGGTAGAGGAGAACCTCCTGCCGAACCAGGGTTATGCCGCAAGAATTCTTGTCAATGCGCCAGCGGGCGCCCTTCGAAGTACGTCCGCAGCACCACGGTGGACCGCGTGGAGACGCTCGCCTCCCGCCGGATGGCGCCGAGCAGGTCCTCCAGCGCCGACGGCGACGGCACCCGCACCAGCAGCAGGTAGTTCGCGTTGCCGGCCACCGACCAGCACGCCTCGATGCCGGGCACGTCGCGCAGCCGGTCGGGGGCGTCGTCGGCCTGCGACTGGTCCAGCGGCGTGATCTCCACGTATGCCGCGATGGGCAGCCCCACGGCGTCGGGGTCGACGACGGCGCGGTAGCCGGTGATCACGCGGCGCGCCTCCAGCTTGCGCACGCGCGCCTGCACCGCGGACTGCGACAGCCCCGTCACGCCGGCGAGCGCCGCCAGCGTCGCGCGGCCGTCCTCGCGCAGCGCGCGCACGAGCGCCCGGTCGACGTCGTCCAGCGTGCCGTCGCTCATCCCGCCACCTCGGCGGACTCCAACCAGGCCATCTCGAGCTCCTCCTTCTCGGCGCCGAGCTCCCGGAGGCGCTCGTCGAGCGCCGCCACAGCGGTGTAGTCCGTCGGGTCGGCGGCGATCTGCTCGTGCAGAGTGTTCTCCTCGTCCGCGATCCGAGCCAACCTCCGCTCAATCCGTGAGATTTCCTTCTTGGCGGCCCGCACCTCCGCCGCGGACGCCCCCGACGGCGTCGCCGCAGGTCGCGCCCCGGAACCGGCGGCCACGACCGAGGCGGGTGCCGCGGGCCCGGTCGCCACGGACGTGCCCGAGGCACCCGCCCGCCGCAGCTCCAGGTACTGCTCCACCCCGCCCGGCAGGTCGCGCAGCGCGCCGTCGCCGAGCAGCGCCCACTGGCGGTCGCACACCCGCTCCAGCAGGTACCGGTCGTGCGAGACGACGATCAGCGTGCCCGGCCAGCCGTCCAGCAGGTCCTCGACGGCGGCGAGGGTGTCGGTGTCCAGGTCGTTGGTGGGCTCGTCGAGCAGCAGGACGTTCGGCTCCGAGACGAGCAGCCGCAGGAGCTGCAGACGGCGCCGCTCGCCGCCGGACAGGTCGCGCACGATCGTGTGCGCCCGCTCCCGGGTGAAGCCCAGCCGCTCCGTGAGCTGACCGGCGGTGAGCTCCTTGCCGTCGACGACGACGGTGCGCTTCTCGCGGTCGACGACCTGCACGGCGGTGAGGTGGCCGACGTCGTCGAGCTCTCCGACGTCCTGGGTGAGCTCCGCGACGTGCACCGTCTTGCCGCGACGCACCCGGCCGGAGTCCGGCTCGCGGCGGCCGGCCAGCAGCGACAGCAGCGTCGTCTTGCCCGCGCCGTTGACGCCGACCACGCCGTACCGGTCGCCGGGGCCGAGGCGCCAGGTGACGTCGTCGAGCAGCACGCGCCGGCCGGCCGCGTCGCGCGGCCCGGCCTCGTGCCCGTCGCGCGCGGGGACGGTGACCGTGACGTCCTCGAGGTCCAGCACGTCCTTGCCGAGGCGGCGGGTGGCCATCTGCGTGAGCTCGAGGGTGTCGCGCGGCGGCGGCTCGTCGTCGATGAGCGCGGCCGCGGCGTCGAGCCGGAACTTGGGCTTGGACGTGCGGGCGGGCGCGCCGCGCTTGAGCCACGCCAGCTCCTTGCGCAGCAGGTTGTTGCGCTTCTCGGCGGCCGTGGCCGCCTGACGGGCGCGCTCGGCGCGGGCCAGGATGTACGCCGCGTAGCCGCCGTCGTACCCGTCGACGCCGCCGGACCCGTCGCCGCGCACCTCCCACGTGCGGGAGCAGACCGCGTCGAGGAACCAGCGGTCGTGCGTGACGACGACCAGGGCGCCCGTGGCGCCCGGGCGGCCGTAGCGGGCGGACAGGTGCTCGGCCAGCCAGGCGACGCCCTCGACGTCGAGGTGGTTCGTGGGCTCGTCGAGGAGCAGCACGTCCGGGTCCTCGACGAGCAGCGCCGCGAGCGCCACGCGGCGCCGCTGCCCGCCCGACAGGGTCGACGCCGGCTGGTCCAGGTCGAGGTCGGCCAGCAGACCGGCGTGCACGGACCGGATCCGGGCGTCGGACGCCCACTCGTGCGTCGCGTCGTCGCCGTGCACCAGGTCGCGGATCGTCGCCGCGTCGTCGTCCACGTCGCGCTGCACGAGCATGCCGAGCCGCGAGCCGCCCACCCGGGTCACGCGCCCGGCGTCGGGCGCCTGCGTGCCGGCCAGCAGGCGCAGCAGGGTCGACTTGCCCGCCCCGTTGGGGCCGACGACGCCGATGCGGTCGCCGTCGTCGAGCCCGAGCGAGACGTCACGGAGGAGGGTGCGGGTGCCGATGGTCAGCGCGATGCCGTCCGCGCCGAGGAGATGTGCCACCCGACGAGGGTAGTCGCCCCCTCGAGCACGCGATCCGTCGCCTGCTCGAAGGGGCGGGTTGCTCAGTACAGGATCGACGCCTTGCCGCGCGGCCACGCGAGGGTGGCGTAGATCTGCACCATGGCCGCCTGCTCGAGCAGCTCGGTGTGCTCGTCACCGGCATCGAACAGCCCGGTCCCGGAGTCCCGCGCCTCGCGCCACTGCGTGTCCGCGTAGCCCGCCATCGCGTCGCGGTAGGTGTGCCCGCCCGTCACCGACTCCAGGAGCAGCAGGTTCTTGAACCAGATGGAGTTGAAGAACATCGGCTGTCCGGCCAGACGACCCTCGGTCACGTAGAACCGGTACGAGGCCGCCGCGATCGCCTCTGCCTTCTCCAGGTAGCGCTCCTCGCCCGTCGCCTCGTACAGCAGCGTGTACGTGCCCACCGGGACGCCCTGGTTGTACGACCACTGCGTCCGGTCGATCGACCCGTCGAGCTTGACGTTGTCCCAGTACAGGCCGTTCGGCGCGAGCAGGTGCTCGTCCGTCCAGCCGACCATCCGCTCGGCCCAGTCGAGATAACGCTCCTCGCCGGTAAGCATGTAGAGGCGGGTGGCGAGCTGCGCGCCCGGCATGGTGGACACGGTGTTGCGGTCGGTGCTCCACGGCGCCTGCGTCCAGAAGACGCCGCCCGGCGCCGGGTGGTCCGGGTCGGTGTCCCAGCCGGAGACGACCAGCTCGAAGATCTCCTCGGCCCGCTCGAGCGCCGCCCGGTCGCCCGTGGCCAGGTGCTGCTGCACCTTGGCCAGCGCGACCCACTCGTTGTCGTCGTAGAAGATGTCGCCGCCGTCGCCGTACGGGGCGCGGGCGTAGGAGTCGTACGCCGGCAGCCCGGTCGTGCCGCCGTCCGCGTTCCAGAACCGCTCCTGGCCCACCGACAGGTCCGCGAGGTCGTCGGCGAACGACCGGCCCGCCTGCCCGGGCATCCCCGTGAGGTCGAGCGTCGCGACGTGCGCCTGGGAGAACGGCCACTCGTACGAGTACGGGCGGTCCTCGGCGCCGGACGGGTAGCGCTCCCGGTAGAGCCCCGACCCGTCGTGCACGTACAGGTGCTCCTGCATCGCCTCGTAGCTGGCCACGGCTCGGGCCTGCTGCGTGCGCGGCGACGTGCCGTTCCCGTCCTCCGACGCGGACGCGGGCACCGCCGCCACCAGGACGCACGCCAGCGCGGCGACCGTCCCGACCGATCTCGCCCCGACTGCTCTGGTGAACCTCATCGTTCTCTCCTTCGCTCGGTAGTGCTCGGGTGGTGCTCGGTCCAGCGACCTTCAGCGACGGATGCGCAGGGTGACCACCTGGAACGGCGTCAGCTCGAGGAGCACGTCGTCGCCGTCGCGGTGCGCGGCGTCCAGCGGCCGCTCCAGCAGGTCCGTCACGACCACGCCGGTGTGCTCGAACGCCGGCGTGACACGGGCCCGGGCGCGGCCGCCGCGGCTCTCGTAGAGCCGTACGACGACGTCACCGCTGCCGTCCTCGGCGAGCTTGACGGCCTCGACGACGACCGCGTCGTCGTCGACGGCGAGCAGCGGCTCGACGCCGTGGTCCCCCGCGACGACGCGCTCGGGCAGGTTGAGCGCGTAGCCGTGGCGGACGGCGTCGTCGATGCCGGCGCCGACGACGAGCTCGCAGGTCAGCTCGTGCTCGCCCTGGTCCGCGTCCGGGTCGGGGAACTTCGGCGCGCGCAGCAGCGACAGTCGCACGGTGGTGCCGGTGCCGCCCTCGGCGTCGCCAGCACCGTCCGGGCGGGTCCGCGTGATGTCGTGCCCGTACGTCGAGTCGTTCGCGACGGCCACGCCGAAGCCCGGCTCCCCCACGTGCACCCACCGATGGGCGACGGTCTCGAACCGCGCGTGGTCCCACGACGTGTTGACGTGCGTGGGCCGGTGCACGTGCCCGAACTGGATCTCCGACGTCGCGCGCTCGGCGCGCACGTCGAGCGGGAACGCGAGCTTGAGCAGCTTCTGCCGCTCGTGCCAGTCGACGCGGGTCGTGATGCGCAGGCCGCGCCCGGCGACGGGGAGCGCGAGGTCCTGCTCGACGCGCGACGACCCGAGCTCGCGCAGCACGCGCACCACCGGCCCGGAGGCGCCGTCGGCGACCTCGATCTTCGCCGCGTCGACGAGGTCGGTCGTGCTGCGGCGGTAGTGCTCGTCGATGTCCCACGCCTCCCACTCGTTGGGCACGTCGCGGTGCAGCTGGAGCAGGTTCGCCCTCGCGCCGGGCAGCACGGCCTCGCGCCCGCTCGCGCGGTCGACGGCGGACACGACGTGCCCGTTGCCGTCGACGACGACGCGCACGAGGTCGTTCTCCAGCACCCAGCCGTCGCCCTCGGCCACGGGCGTCACGGTGCCCGCGCCGCGCGCCGCGTCGAGGGCCGTGGCGCCGAGCGCCGCGACGCCGTCGCGCGCGAACGGCCCGGCGTTCACGGCGACCGGCCGCTCGCCCTCCCCGACCAGCGCCCGCAGCGCGTCGTCGACGATCTCCTCGAGCTCGCGGGCCACCTCGGCGTAGTTGCGCTCGGCCTCGCGGTGCACCCAGGCGATGGACGACCCCGGCAGGATGTCGTGGAACTGCTGCAGCAGCACGGTGCGCCACAGCCGCTGCAGCCGCTCGGCCGGGTAGTCCGCGCCGACGCGCACGGCCGCCGTCGCCGCCCACAGCTCGGCCTCGCGCAGCAGGTGCTCGCTGCGGCGGTTGCCGCGCTTGGTGCGGGCCTGCGACGTGTAGGTGCCGCGGTGGTACTCGAGGTACATCTCCCCCGTCCACGTGGCCGGGTCCGCGTACTCGGCCCGGGCGGCGTCGAAGAAGGACTGCGAGTCGGACAGCTCCACCTTCGGCGACCCCTCGAGGTCGCGCGTGCGCCGGGCCGCGGCCACCATCTCGCGGGTGGGGCCGCCGCCGCCGTCGCCGAAGCCGAACGGGACCAGCGACGTGTTGGCGCGGCCCTTCTCGGCGTACTGCCGCTCGGCCCGCGCGAGCTCCTCGGCGGTCAGCTCCGAGTTGTACGTGTCCACGGGCGGGAAGTGCGTGAACACCCGCGACCCGTCGATGCCCTCCCACCAGAACGTGTGGTGCGGCATGGTGTTGGTGTCGTTCCACGAGATCTTCTGCGTGAGGAAGTTGTCGCTGCCGGCCAGGCGGGCGAGCTGCGGCAGCGCGGCGGAGTACCCGAAGGAGTCGGGCAGCCACACCTCCTTCGGCTCCACGCCCAGCTCCTCGATGAAGTACCGCTTGCCGGCCACGAGCTGGCGGGCCAGCGCCTCGCCGCCGGGCATGTTCGTGTCCGACTCGACCCACATGCCGCCCACCGGCACGAACCGGCCCTCGCGCACGCGCTCACGGATCCGCTCGAACAGCTCCGGGTAGTGCTCCTGCACCCACGAGTACTGCTGCGCGGACGAGCAGGCGAACGTCACGTCAGGGTCCTCGTCCATGAGGGCGAGCACGTTGGAGAACGTGCGCGCGCACTTGCGCACGGTCTCGCGCGTGGGCCACAGCCACGCGGAGTCGATGTGCGCGTGCCCGACGGCGTGCACCCGGTGCGCCGACGCCGTGGCCGGGGCGGCCAGGGCCGGCGCGAGCGCCGCTCGACCCGCGGCCGCGGTGCCGGCCACGTCGTCCGGGTCGACGGCGTCGAGCATGTCCTCCAGCGCGCGCAGCACCTCGGCCGCGCGCGGGCTCGTGGCGGGCAGCACGCGCACCAGGCCGTGCAGGGCGCGCACGTCCTGGAGCAGCTCCCACACGGTCTCGTCCACGAGGGCCACGTGCATGGTGCGCAGCGCGTAGATCGGGTCCGGCCCGGAGGTCTCCCAGGCGCCCATCGGCGTGGGCCGTGTCCACGCGCCGCCCGGCACGTCGGGGTTGGCGGCGGCCTCGACGTAGACGTCGACGCGGCCGTCGGAGCCGAGCGCCTGGCCCGCGACCAGCGGCACGTGCTGGTTGCGCGGCTCGACGGCCTTGACGATGCGGCCGTCGGGGGTCCACGCCGTCCCCTCGGCCTGGAAGCCCGGGCCGGCGCCGGTGAACCCGAGGTCGACGACGAGCTCCACGCGCGTGCCCGCGGGCGCCGCGGCGCCCGACCAGCCGGCCGGGACGTCGCCCGTCACGTGGAACCACGTCGTGTCCCACGGCCGCCCCCAGGGAGAGCCGATCGCGAACGGGGCGTACGCGGCGCGTGCCGCCTCGGCGAAGGGCACCGGCTCCCCGCCGACGGTCCACGCCTCGACGTCGAGCGGCCGGGTCTCGCGCAGGACGGCGGGCTCCAGCCAGTCGCGGGTGAACCGCTCGAGGCGCGCGGTGGTGCGGGCGGTGGTGTCGTGCATGGATCAGGCTCCTGGTGACGGGGCGGGCGGTGGGACGGGCGCGGTCAGCCCTTGACGGCGCCGGCGAGCGCGAACGAGCCGCCGGACAGCCGTGAGACGAGCACGTACAGGCCGACGGCCGGCAGGGCGTAGAGCATCGAGTAGGCCGCGAGCTGGCCGTAGGCGACCGAGCCGTACTGGCCGAAGAACGCGAAGATGCTCACGGCCGCCGGCTGCTTCTCCGGCGTCAGCAGCAGCACGAAGGGGACGAAGAAGTTCCCCCACGCCTGGATGAACACGAAGATGAAGACGACGGCGATGCCGGGCCGCATGAGCGGCAGCACGATGGTGCGCAGCGTGGTCATGGCCGACGCGCCGTCGGTCCAGGCCGCCTCCTCGAGGGAGATCGGCACGGAGTCCATGAAGTTCTTGGTCATCCAGATCGCCATGGGCAGCGACGTCGCGGCCATGAAGAACGTGGTGCCGGCCAGGGAGTCGAGCAGGTTGAGCCGCACGAACAGCGAGTAGACCGGCACCATCATGGCCGTGATCGGCAGGCAGGTGCCGAACAGCACGGCGTACAGGAACGGCTTGTTGAAGCGCATCCGGTAGCGCGACAGCGGGTATGCCGCGAGCACCGACGCGACCACGGTGATGAGGCCGGTGCCCGCGGACAGCAGGAAGGCGTTCGCCAGCGGCACCCACGTCTGCTCGGGCGTCATGACGGCCGTGAAGTTCTCGAGCGTGAACGCCTCCGGCAGCCCGACGGCGAGGGTGGCGCTCGGGTCCAGCGACGCCAGCACGATCCAGCCGAGGGGCAGCAGGAAGCACAGCCCGACGACGACGAGCACGACGTTCGACAGGATGCGCGCCGTGCGCGGCCCGGGGGCGGCGACCGACGGCGTCGACCGCCGTCGCGCGGGGGGCGCGCCGGCGACGTCGGGCACGGGCGAGGGGACGGACGCCGGGGCGGCGGTCTGGGCCATCAGTCGACCTCCGGCTTGAGGCTGCGGATGTACACGACGGAGAACACGGCGCCGATCACGAGCATCACGGTGGCGATCGCCGTGCCGTAGCCGACCTGGGCGAACTTGAACGCCTCCTGGTAGGCGAGGATCGGCAGCGTGGAGCTGTCGGTGCCGGGGCCGCCGCCGGTCATCACGTAGATGAGCGTGAAGACGGACAGCGTCTGCAGCGTGGTGAGCATGAGGTTGGTCGAGATGCTGCGGCGGATGGTCGGGAGCGTGACCCACACCAGGCGCTGCACCCCGTTGGCCCCGTCGACCGTCGCGGCCTCCGTGATCTCGGGCGGCACCTCCGCGATGGCGGCGGAGTAGACCATCATCGAGAACGCCGTGCCGCGCCAGACGTTGGCGAGGATGACGGCGAGCATCGGGTACTGGAAGAGCCAGTCCGGGCCGGTGATCCCCACGCCCGCGAGCAGCGAGTTGAGCGTGCCGTCGGCGTGGAAGAACGCGTAGGCGGCGAAGGCGGCCACGATCTCGGGCAGCACCCAGGCCGTGACGACGAGCGTCGAGACGACGGCGCGCACGGGCCTCAGCGCGGAGCGCATGAGCATCGCCAGCCCGAGGCCGGCGACGTTCTGCCCGATCACGGCGGACGCGATGACGAACAGCACCGTGAGCCACAGGGCCTTCGGGAAGTCGGGGTCGCCGAGCAGCGCGCCGTAGTTGTCCAGGCCGACCCACTCGGGGTTCGCCGCGTTCGGGCCGGTGAGGGCCGCGTTGGTGAACGAGCCGTAGAACGACCACACGACCGGGCCGAGCATGAACAGCGCGAGCAGGGCGACGGCGGGCAGCATCGGGACGAGGCGGCCGGCGGTACGGCGCGCGTGCGCGCGCCGCACCGGCGACGGCCCCGCCCCCGGCCCGCCGACGGGGGCGGGGGCGAGGGTGGTGGTCACGTCGTCAGCCGTTCGTCGTGTTCTCTTCGCCGACCTGGGCGATCACGGCCTCGTCGTACACGGCGGCGGCCTCCTCGGGCGTCTGCTGCCCGGTCATCACCGACTCCATGGCGACCTGGATCGCGTTGGAGATCTGCGCGTAGTCGGAGGTGGCGGGGCGGAAGTTCGTCACCTCGACGAGGTCGGAGAAGAACGGCACCGTCGGGTTCGCCTCGGAGTACGACGGCTCCTCGGCGACGTCGGTGCGCACCGCGATCTGGCTGTTGTCGATCGCGAACCGCAGCGAGTGCTCCTTGTCGAGCGCGTGGGTCAGCACGTCGAACGCGACGTCGGGGTTCTTCGACCCGGAGCCGATCGCCATCGTCCAGCCGCCCGACATGCTCACCGCGCCGGGCGCCTGGCCGTCCTGGGTGGGCATCGCGGCGGTGCCCATGACGTCGGTCCACTCCGGCCAGGGCGCGGTGCCCTCCTCGAGCCAGGTGCCGGGCATCCACGAGCCGTCCAGCGAGATGCCGAGCTTGCCCTTTGGCAGCCACTCGGCCGAGACCGTGTTGCCGACGTTCGGGTCGAGCGCCTGCTGCGGCGTCGGGGCGAGGCCCTCGGTGTAGATGGTCCGGATGAAGTCGAGCGAGTCGACGAACTCCTGCGACCCGACGATCCACTTCGAGGAGTCGGTGTCGTAGAGCGTGCCGCCCGTGCCGTACAGCAGCATCTCGAAGCCCTGCATCGTGGCGCCCTCGCCCATCGGCTTGCCCGAGTAGACGTTGAGCGGGATGACGTCGGGGTCCGCCTTCTTGATCGCCCGGGCGGCCTCGAGCAGCTCGTCCCAGGTCGTCGGGGCCCAGTCCTCGGGCAGCCCCGCCTTGGCGAGCACCTCCTTGTTGAACCACAGCCCGCGGGTGTCCGTGCCCATCGGGACGCCGTAGGTCTTGCCGTCGTCGCCCAGCCCGGCCTGCTTGGCCTGGTCGACGAACTGACCCCAGTCCTCCCACTCGGCGAGGTAGTCGTCCATCGGCAGCAGGTACCCCGCCTCGACGTCCGACTTGATCATGAACGTGTCCTCGTACATGAGGTCGGGCGCCGTCGCGGGCGCCCGGTTCATGAGCGCGAGCTTGGTGAAGTAGTCGTTCTGGCTGGCCTCGATCGGCACGAGCTCGATGGTGACGTCCGGGTTCTCCTTCTCGTACTCGGCCTTGACGTCCTTGAACAGCTCGTCGGCCTGCGTGAAGTTCCCGAACTTCTGGTACGCGATCTTGATCGTCGCGTCTCCGTCGGCGCCCTCGCCGTTCCCCGAGCCGCAGGCTCCGAGGGTGAGGACGAGCGCCGTGACCGCGGTGCCTGCGGCGAGGGGTCGTGCCAGTCGCATGGTGCTCCTTTGCCCACATGAGTGGCCCGACGACGCCGGGCCGGCTGACGTGAATAACTCAAGCGAATTGAGTTATTGCTGTCAAGCGTTCACGAGGCCGGAGGGGCGCGGCGTGAAGAGGCCGTCGAGCACGAGGCTCGCGGCCCCGACTGCGCCGACGTGGTCGCCCACGGCGGAGCCGAGCACCTCGACCGCGTGCACCTCGCGCAGCGTCGCCTGGGCCGTGAGCTCACGTCGCACGACCGGCAGGTAGTGGGGTGCCAGCCGCGCCCAGGCCGGGCCACCGAAGACCACGACCCCCGCGTCCACGAGGTCGGCCACCACGGTGATCCCGCGCGCGACCCGCCGCGCGGACGTCGCGAGGATCGCTGTGGAGACCGCGTCGCCGTCCGCGGCCGCCCGACACAGCGTCGTGAGGGCCGCGTCGAGCTGCGCAGGCGTCGTCGCGGGGGTATCCCCGGGGAGCACGCCGCCCGCGACAGCCTCGGCCACCAGCGTCGCGGGCGCGGCGGAGATGCCGATGCACCCCCGCTGGCCGCAGCCGCACAGCGGGCCGGCGTCGTCGACCATCAGGTGCCCGACCTCGCCGGCGTTGCGCGACGACCCCGCGAGCAGCTCGCCGTCGTGCGCCACCGCCACGGCGACGCCGAAGCCCGTGTAGAAGAAGAGCGACGTGCCGCGCAGCATCCGGTTACCGCGCCACAGCTCCGCCACCATCGCCGCCGACACGTCCTTGTCCAGCACGACGTCGAAGCCCGTCGCGGCGGCCAGCAGGTCGCGCACCGGGACCTCCTCCCAGCCGTCCAGGAGCGGCGGGCTGATCACCGTGCCGGCGGCGAGGTCCACCGGTCCCGGCACCGCCACCCCCAGCCCGAGGACGGCGGAGCGGTCGACGCCGGCCCGCTCGAGCATCGCGGCAGCTGCCGCGGCGACGGCCTCGGCCACCGCGCCGGGCCCGGCGGGCGTCGGCTCGACGACCTTCTCCACCGTGCGGCCGTCGAGGTCCACGAGCACCGACGTCACCACCACCGGGTCGATGTGCACGCCCAGCGCGTAGGCGCCCTGCGGCTCGAGGTAGAGCATCGTCCGGGGCTTGCCGCGGCCCTCGGCCCGGCGCTCCCCCTCGACGACGTAGCCCAGCGCGATGAGCCGCGCCACGATGTTCGACACCGCCTGGAGGGACAGCCCGGTGCTCGCCGCGAGCTCGCTGCGACTCGTGCCGTCGGGCGCGCGCCGCACCTGGTCGAGCACGACCATCTGGTTGAAGTCGCCCACCCGCGGCAAGTTGGTCCCGCGTCGCACCGTGTCCTCACCTCGCCCGTCCGACTGCTCGCAGCGTAGACGTCCGGCGCGGGGAAACGTTCTCCACGGCCACCTGCCGGCCCGCTACAGTGCAGCCCGACACCGCACCGCTGCGATGGTCTCGCAGGAAGTCCCCGGAGGAACCCGATGGCCCAGTTCGACCTGCCCGTGCCCGAGCTCGAGACGTACGTGCCCGAGATCGACGAGCCCGGCGACTTCGACGCGTTCTGGGAGGAGACCCTCGTCGAGTCCCGCGCGCACGACGACGCCCCCACGCTGGAGCGGGCGGACACCGGCCTCACGGAGCTCGTCGTGGACGACGTGACCTTCCCCGGCTTCGACGGGCAGCCGGTCAAGGCGTGGCTGACGCGGCCCGCACGCCACGAC
The DNA here is from genome assembly GCF_040632295.1 of Isoptericola sp. NPDC019482. NCBI lineage: Bacteria > Bacillati > Actinomycetota > Actinomycetes > Micrococcales > Promicromonosporaceae > Isoptericola > Isoptericola sp. NPDC019482. Next base: position 15,318 of record NZ_JBEYBQ010000025.1, on the reverse strand, counting down.
GCCGCGGCCGATGGCCCGCTGCCGGCGGTCGTCGAGTTCGTCGGCTACGGCGGCGGCCGCGGGCTGGCGCACGACCACCTCGGCCTCGCCGCCGCGGGCTACGCCCACCTCGTCATGGACACCCGCGGCCAGGGCTCCGGCTGGGGGCACGGCGGCGACACCCCGGACCCGGTGGGCAGCGGCCCCGCCTCCCCCGGCTTCATGACGCGCGGCGTGCTCGACCCGCGTGAGCACTACTACCGCCGCGTCTTCACCGACGGCGTGCGGGCCGTGGACGCCGTGCGCCAGGTCGAGGGGATCGACCCCGCGCGCGTCGCCGTCGCCGGCACGAGCCAGGGCGGCGGCATCGCGATCGCCGTCGCCGGCCTGGTGCCCGACGTCGCCGCCGCGGTGCCGAACGTGCCGTTCCTGTGCCACTACCGCCGCGCCGTGCAGATCTCCGACGCGTTCCCCTACGGCGAGATCACGCAGTACCTGTCCGTGCACCGCGAGCACGAGGACGCCGTCTGGCGCACGTTCTCCTACCTCGACGGCGTCTCCTTCGCCCGTCGCGCCCGCGCGGCCGCGCTGTTCTCGACCGCCCTGCGCGACGACGTCTGCCCGCCGTCCACCGTGTACGCGGCGTACAACCAGTGGGGCGCGCTGGGCGAGACGACGCCGGACACGGCGATCGACGTCTACGCCTACAACCGCCACGAGGGCGGCCAGGGCTACCGCTTCGCGCCGACGCTGGCCTGGCTGGCCAAGCACCTCTGATGCCGAGGCACTAGGGCAGCAGGCGGGCGCCCTGCGCGGGGCCGGAGGTGCACCACACGGAGTCGGCGACGCCCTCGGCGGTCCAGGACGCGGCGATGGCCAGCGCGTGCTGGCGCGACCGGGCGAGCGCGGCGACCGTCGGCCCCGAGCCCGACACGAACGCACCCAGCGCGCCGGCCTCGGTCGCGACGCCGATCGTGCGCTCCAGCTCAGGGCGCAGCGAGAGCGCCGCGGCCTGGAGGTCGTTGTGCAGGGCCTGGCCGAGGGCGGTGGGGTCCCCGGCACGCAGCGCCTGCATGAGCGCGGTGTCCTCCTCGAGGCCAGGCTCCTCGACGGCCCCCGCGGGGCCGGTGAGCTCGTCGAAGCGGTCGAACACGACCGGCGTCGACAGCCCCTCGGCCTGCGCCGCGAACACCCAGTGGAACTCGCCGCGCGTCATCGCGGGGGTCAGCAGGTGGCCGCGGCCCGTCCCGACGGCCGTGTGGCCCAGCAGGGCGAAGGGGACGTCGGAGCCGAGGTCCGCCGCGAGCGTCGCGAGGTCGTCGCGGCTCAGGCCGGTCTGCCACAGCGCGTCGCAGGCGACCAGGGCGGCGGCGGCGTCCGCCGAGCCGCCCGCCATGCCGCCGGCCACGGGCACGCCCTTGGCCAGGTGCAGCGCGACGTCCGGCGCCACGCCGACCTGGGTCGCGAGCGCCTCGGCCGCGCGCCAGGCGAGGTTCGTGCGGTCGAGGGGGACGAGGTCGGCCTGCGGCCCGTCCACGGTGATCGTCACGCCGGCGCCCTCCGGCACCTGCGTCGCGGTCACCTCCTCGTAGAGCGCCACGGCCTGGAAGATCGTCGACAGCGGGTGGTGGCCGTCGTCCTGCAGGGCCCCGACGCGCAACGACAGGTTGACCTTGCCGGGCGCGCGGACCCGGACCGACGGCGAGGGGGCGGCGGCGAGGTGCGTCACGCGTCCACCGTGCCCGCCGCGACCGGAAGCTGCTCGGCGATCCGCGCGAAGTCGGTGACGTCGAGCCGCTCGCCACGCAGCCCGGGGTCGACGCCGGCGGCCCGCAGGGCTTCCTCGGCGGCCGCGCCGGAGCCGAACGTGCCGGACAGCGCGGCGCGCAGCGTCTTGCGGCGCTGGGCGAAGGCCGCGTCGACGACGGCGAACACCTGCTCGCGCGTCGCGGTCGTGACGGGCGGCTCGCGCTTCTCCAGCCACACGAGCGCCGAGTCCACGTTGGGCTCCGGCCAGAACACGTGCCGGCTGACGTTCAGCGAGCGGCGCGCCTCGGCGTACCAGGCGGCCTTGACGGACGGCACGCCGTAGGTGCGCGACCCGGGCCCGGCCGCCAGCCGGTCGGCCACCTCGGCCTGCACCATGACGAGCACGCGCTCCAGCGTGGGGAAGCGCTGCAGGAAGGTGAGCAGCACCGGGACGGCCACGTTGTAGGGCAGGTTCGCGACGAGCGCGGTCGGCGGCTCGCCCGGCAGCTCCGTGACCTCGAGGGCGTCGGCGGGCACCACCTCGAAGTCGGCCTCGGGCGCGTGCGCCCGCACCGTCTCGGCGATCTGGCCCGCCAGCACCGGGTCGATCTCGACCGCGACGACCGACGCCCCGGCCTCCAGCAGGCCGAGGGTCAGCGACCCCAGCCCGGGGCCGATCTCGACGACCCGCTCCCCCGGCCGCAGCCCGGCGGCGCGGACGATCTTGCGCACCGTGCCGCCGTCGTGCACGAAGTTCTGCCCGAGCGTCTTGGTGGGGCGGACGCCGAGGCGCCCTGCCAGCTCGCGGATCTCCGCAGGGCCGAGCAGGGCGCCAGGGGTGTTCGTCATGTGGGGGAGTTTATGCGGCTCAGTACCAGCCCACCGACTGCGAGTGGCCCCACGCGCCGCACGGCGTGCCGTACACGTCGGCGATGTAGCCGAGGCCCCACTCGATCTGCGTGGCGGGGTTGGTCTGCCAGTCGGAGCCGGCGGACGCCATCTTCGAGCCGGGCAGCGACTGCGGGATGCCGTACGCGCCCGACGACGGGTTCGCCGCCGACGCGTTCCAGCCCGACTCCTTGGTCCACAGCGACTCCAGGCACGTCCACTGCGAGCCGGACCAGCCGCGCGCGGCCGCCATCTGCTTGCCGATCGACCGGGTGGAACCGGAGTAGGTCGGCGTCTTCGGCTCGGGCTCCGGGCGCTCCTTGGTGCCCTTCACCAGCACGCGGGTCACCGGCTTGGTGGTGACCTCGTCCGAGACCTTGGTCTTCTTCACGACCTTGCCGTCGATCGTCGTGACCTCCTGGACGATCGTGCGCTCGCCGTCCTTGCCCTTCTTCGCGACCTTCGCGTCGAGGTCGGAGTACCGGTCGGCGGACTTCTTGGTCGTGGTCTTGTGGTCGACGGCCTTGGTCGTGGTGACCTTCTTGGTCTCGACGCGCTGCACGACGACGGCCACCTGCGGCGTGGCAGGCTCGGCCGCGGACGTCTCGGCCGCGGCGGGCTCGGCGGCGACCTGCTCGGTCTGCGCGCCGTCCTTCTCAGCCTGCTTCTCGGCCTGCTTCTCCTGGTCGGCGACGGCGGCGGCGACGCGCTTCTTCACCGCGCCGTTGGCGGCGGCGGTGACGTGCACCCGGTCCTTCTTCCCGAGCTCCACGTCCGCCCCGGCCAGCACGGCCTCGACGTCGGCCGCGTCCTCGACGACGTCGGTCGTGCCGTCGTGGATCACGGCCACGGGGCCGTCGGTGTCGATGTCCACGGGCAGCGAGGCGCGCTCGCCGTCGCGGGAGGCGACGATGCGGACGTCGCCGCCGCGGGCGGTGAGGGTGTCGAGCGCCTCGTCGGCGTCGAGCGCGGTGACCCAGGCGTCGGTGTCCTTGCCGTCGACCTGCAGGGTGAGCTCCTTGCCGGAGCGCACGACGATGTCGGAGCCGTCCTCGAGCGTGGCGTCGGCCGCCGGGGTCACGAGGTCGCGGTCGCCGACGACGACGCCCTGGGCGGTGAGCAGGTCGTCGACGGAGCCGGAGTAGGAGGTCACGGTCTTCACGTCGCCGTCCACGTCGAGCGTGACGGTCTTGCGGGCGTCGGCGTAGGCGACGGCCCCGCCGGCGACGGCGACCGCGGCTGCGGTCGCGGCGGCCACGAACGGCCAGCGGCGGCGGGCGCGCGGCGTGGCGGTGGCGGTGCTGTCGGCACCCGGCACGGCGGGCACGGGAGAGGTCTGCGGGGAGCGGGTCACGAGAGTCCAGTCGTCGTGCTGTCCGGGCACGGGGGCCGGGGGCGGGCCTGGCGGCCCGTCGCGCGCCGGGGCGGCGCGTCGCGCCTCGCTCCCGGCCTCCGCGCCCGAGGGCGCCGAGTTCCGACCCGCCGATCCGGCGGTCCAGGGCCCGCGTCGCATACACCTGATGGGTACGCCTCGCACGCGGGACACCCGACCGTAACCGATTCGTTATTTGGCACCTAATCCTGAGGGCCTCACGTGACGAGTCCCACGGAACGTGCACGCGGCGTCCACACCCCGCGCGGGCGCACGAAGGCCCGCCGGTCCGGCCCCGCCACCGTCGAGCGGCGGGACCGGCCCGGCGGGCCTCCGTGTCAGGTCAGAGCAGGCCGAGCTTGGCCGCGCACCCGGGCCACTGGCCCCAGCCGGACTGCGCCTGCAGCTTCTGCGCGATGCGCGTCTGCTCGGCGGCCGAGTTCTCCGACGGGAGGCCGGAGCCGCCCATCGCCTGCCACGTCTGCAGCGAGAACTGGTACAGGCCGTAGTAGCCGTTCCCGGTGTTCGTCGCCGGGTTGCCGCCCGACTCGCACTGGGCGAGGTCGGCCCACACGCCGGCGGGCGCCGAGCCGGTGGCCTTCGACGTCGAGCCGGACGAGGAGCTCGACGACGAGCCGCTGGAACCGGACGACGACGAGGTCTCCTTCGGCTCCGGCTCGGGCTCGGGCTCCGGGCGCTCCTTGGTGCCCTCGACGACGACCTCCGTGACCGGCTTGGTCGTCACCTTGTCCGAGAGCTTCTTCTTGGCGACGACGTCGCCGTCGACCGTGGTCACGCGGTAGGTGAGCGTGCGCTCGCCGTCCTTGCCCTCCTGGGTGACCTTGCTGCCCAGGTCGGCGTACCGGTCGGCGTCCTGCTCGGTGCGCGACTTGTGGTCCACCGCGACCTTCTTGCTGACCTTCTTGGTCTCGACGCGCTCGATGACGATGCGCACCGCGGGGTCGCCGTCCGTCTTCGGGGCCTGGCGCTCGACGAAGACGTGGTCGTCCGCGTCCACCGTGAGGCCCAGGCCCTGGAGGATCGCCTCGAGGCCGACGGAGCCGTCGTCGACGACCGACGTGGTGCCGTCCGCGACGACAGCGACCGGCTGGTCGGCGTCGAGCTGGAGCGGCAGCGAGGCGCGGTCGCCGGACCGGGAGGCGACGAGGGAGACGTCGGAGCCGCGCGCGTCGAGGCCGCGCAGGGCCTCCTCGGCGTCCAGCGCGGTGACCCACACGTCGTCCTGCTCGCCGTCCACGTCCACCGTGAGCTCGTGCCCGGAGCGGACCACGACCTGCGAGCCGTCGCGCAGGGCGGCGTCCGCGGAGGGGGTGACGGCGTCACGCTCGCCCACCTCGACGCCCTGGGCGTCCAGCAGGCCGGCGACGGAGCCGGAGAAGGTCTGAACGGTGCGCGTCTCGCCGTCGATGTCGAGCGTCACGCTCTTGCGCGCGCTCTCGTAGGCGGTGGCCGCGCCACCCGCGACGACGAGCGCGCCGGCGGCGAGACCCGCGATGAGCGGGAGCCGACGGCGACGGCGCGTGGCGGTCGTCGTCGTGGCGGCGGCTGCGTCGGGCCCGTCGGGCATCGACTCGGCCGAGGGCTGGGGAGTCTCGTTCGAGGGGTTCACACAGGTCCAGTCGTCGTGAGGTCCGGTCACGACGGCGGGTCCCGGCTGGGTGTCGGGTCCGAGGTCGATCCGGTGGCTCCGAAGACCGTAACCGGATCGTGATCATCGGCCAAGCCTGGTTATGGTAAGGATGCCCGCGTCTGTCCCCTGCCGTCCGATAAGTCTGGACGGATGGAGTGGCCTGACTCACACCTCGCGGCGGTCAGTACCAGCCCACCGACATGGAGTGGCTCCACGCCCCGCACGGGGTGCCGTAGCGCCCGGAGATGTAGCCCAGGCCCCACTCGATCTGCGTCGAGGGGTTGGTGCGCCAGTCCGAGCCGGCGGTCGCCATCTTGGTGCCGGGCAGGGCCTGCGGGATGCCGTACGCCCCGCTCGACGGGTTCTCGGCGTTCCAGCGCCAGCCCGACTCCTTGTCCCACAGCTTCTCGAGGCAGGCGTACTGGTCGGCGCCCCAGCCGCGCTCGGCGGCCATCGCCTTGCCGATAGCCTTCGCGGAGCCCGGGTCGGGGTTCGCCGTCGAGACCTCGAGGGTGCCCACCACGACGACCTCGGTGACCGGCTCCCGCGTGACCTCGCGGTCGACCACCGTGCGCTCCACCTCGGCGCCGTCCAGGGTGCGCACCTCGTAGGTCGTGACGCGCTCCCCCGGCACGCCGGCCGTGCGCACCACCTCGTAGCCCTTGGGGAGCTCGTCGGACTCGACCTTCTCGGTCTCGAACGGGATCACCTCGGTCTTGCGGTCCGCGTCGGTCTCGCCGCGGCTCACCATCACGACCATCCCGTCCACGGCGGCCGCGCCGAGGGGGACCGACGTGCGGTCGTGCTCGCCGAGCGTGATGCCCGCCGTGGCCAGCACGTCGCGCACGGTCGACTGCGCGGTGCGGATCGGCAGCACGAGGCCGTCGACGGCCACCTGCACGGTCTTCGTGGTCGAGACGCGCACCGGCGCGCGGTCCAGCGGCGCCGTGCGCGACGCCGACGTGACGGCGTCCGCCCCGCGCGGCCCGAGCGCCGCCAGCAGCTCGCCCACCGTGTGCGCCGTCGTCGGGAACGTCGTGACCTCGCCGTCGATCTCGACCGTCACGTCGCGGCTCGAGCGGACCACGACCTGGCCGCCGTCCGCGGCCGCGGCCGACGCCGCCGGCTGCACGAGATCGTCCGGGCCGAGCGGGATGTGGTGGTAGCGCAGCACGTCGGCCACCGACGCGCCGTACGAGTCGACGGTCGCGACGTGCCCGTCGTAGTCGATCGTCACCGTCTTGTGCACCTGCGTGACGGCGGCCGTACCGCCCACCAGCGCGAGCACCACCGCGCCGTGCACGACGTGCCGCGCGGGCCCGGCCAGCGGCCCGCGCCGCGGCGCGGTCGACCGGGCGTCCGCGGGAGTCGACGACGGAACCGTCGCCCCACCCGATGCCCGCTTCGCCCTCGACCTCCGCACGAGCACCAGACCGTAACGGAACCGTGACCAGGGGGGAAGCCCTCGACCGCTCACCGACCCGTCACCACGCGCCGTAGACGCGCTCGGACGTCGCCGAGAGCGCCCGGCACACGTCGTCCAGCGGGCGCTCGAGGACGTCCGCCATCGCGCGCACCGTGTGCGCCGCGACGTACGGGGCGTTCGGCTGGCCGCGATACGGGTGCGGCGGCAGGTACGGCGCGTCGGTCTCGACCAGCACCAGCTCGAGCGGGACGGCGCGCAGCGCGCCGCGCAGATGGTCGTTCTTCGGGTAGGTCACCGGGCCGGCGAACGAGAGGAACCAGCCGTGCTCGGCCGCCAGGGCGGCCATCTCCTCGTCGCCCGAGTAGCAGTGGAAGACGGTGCGCTCGGGGGCGCCGTCGGCGAGCAGGACGTCGATCACCTGCGCGTGCGCGTCCCGGTCGTGGATCTGCAGCGCCAGGCCGAGCTCCTTGGCCAGCGCGACGTGCGCGCGGAACGCGTCCCGCTGCACCGCCTCACCCTGCGGCCCGGTGCGGAACAGGTCCATGCCCGTCTCGCCGATCGCCCGCACGCGGTCGTGCGCCCGGGCGACCTCCGCGACGCGGGCCAGCGCGTCGTCGAGCCCGACGGCGTGGTGCGGCGCCGGGTCCGGCTCCAGGCCGTCCGGGCCCACCTCGCGGACGCCGGCGTGCAGCACGGCCTCGTTCGGGTGGATCGCGACGGCGGCGAGCACGCCCGGGTGCCCCGCGCCCAGCAGGTCGACCGTCCAGTCGATGCCGGGCAGGTCGCAGCCCACCTGCACGACCCGGTCCACGCCCGCCGCCGCGGCGCGCACGAGGTGCTCCGCGCTGGTGGGAGTCGGTACGTCCTCCGGCAGCACGCCCACGATCGCGTCGAGGTGCGTGTGGTTGTCGGCGACCGGGACGGGCAGGGGCGCGGGTTCCGCCGGGAACCCGCGCTCGCGCTTGCGCGCCACCCTCAGGCCTTCTCGCGCAGCCGCTCGAGCTCCTCGTCGACGATCGAGTCGTCGAGCTTGGTGAACACGGGGCTCGGCTTGGCGATCTCGGTGCCGGGCGTGACCGGGCGCGACTCCCACGACGGGAAGTCGTAGTCGCCCGTGATGACCGGGTACTGCCGCGAGTCGTCGTCGAGGTCGGTGACCTCGTCGATGCGCGGCTGGGGCGCGAAGGTGCCCGTGCCGCCCATGGTCTCGTGCACCTGCTGCGCCGAGTGCGGCAGGAACGGGCTGAGAAGCGTGTTGCAGTCGCTCACGGCCTGCGTGACCGTGTGCAGCACGGTCGCGAGGCGGTCCGGGTCCGTCTTGAGCTTCCAGGGCTCGGTCTCCGACACGTACCGGTTGACGTCGCCGACGACTCGCATGGCCTCCGCGACGGCCGCCCGCTGCCGGTTGGACTCGATGAGCCCGCCCACCGTGGCGAACGCCTTGCCCGTCGCCTCGAGGACGCCGCGGTCGACGTCGGCCAGCTCGCCCGGCGTGGGGATCTGCCCGAAGTTCTTGTGCACCATGCTCGCGGTGCGGTTCACGAGGTTGCCCCAGCCCGCGACGAGCTCGTCGTTGGTGCGGCGCAGGAAGCTGTCCCACGTGAAGTCGACGTCCTGGCTCTCCGGGCCGGCCGCCGCCACGTAGTAGCGGAACGCGTCCGGCTGGTAGCGCGCCAGCATGTCGCGCACGTAGATGACGACGCCGCGCGAGCTGGAGAACTTCTGCCCCTCGACGTTGAGGAACTCCGAGCTGACCACCTCGGTGGGCAGCTGCAGCGTCCCGTACGGACCCGGCGCGCCGCCGCGCGAACCCTTCCCGTCGTAGGCCAGCAGCTCGGCCGGCCAGATCTGGGAGTGGAACGTGATGTTGTCCTTGCCCATGAAGTAGAAGGAGCGGGCCGTCTCCTCGTTCCAGAACGCGCGCCACGCCTCCGGGTCGCCCGTGCGGCGGGCCCACTCGATCGACGCCGAGAGGTACCCGATGACGGCGTCGAACCACACGTAGAGGCGCTTGGTCGGGTTCTCCTCCCAGCCCTCCAGCGGCACCGGGATGCCCCAGTCGATGTCGCGCGTCATGGCGCGCGGCCGGATGTCGTCGAGCAGGTTGAGGCTGAAGTTCAGCACGTTGGGGCGCCACCCGGTGCGGGTGCGCAGCCAGTCGCCCAGCGCGTCGGCGAGCGCCGGCAGGTCGAGGAAGAAGTGGTTCGACTCGACGAACTTGGGCGTCTCGCCGTTGATGCGGCTGCGCGGGTTGATCAGGTCGATCGGGTCGAGCTGGTTGCCGCAGTTGTCGCACTGGTCGCCGCGCGCGCCGTCGTACCCGCAGATGGGGCAGGTGCCCTCGATGAACCGGTCGGGCAGCGTGCGCCCCGTGGACGGGGAGATCGCGCCCATCGTGGTCTTCTCGACCATGTAGCCGTTCTTGTGCACCGTGCGGAACATCTCCTGCACGACGGCGTAGTGGTTGCGCGTCGTCGTGCGGGTGAACAGGTCGTAGGACAGACCGAGCGACGTGAGGTCCTCGACGATGACGCGGTTGTAGCGGTCCGCGAGCTGCTGCGGCGTCACGCCCTCCTGCTCCGCCTGCACGAGGATCGGCGTCCCGTGCTCGTCGGTGCCGGAGACCATCAGCACGTCGTGACCCGCCATCCGCATGTGCCGGCTGAAGACGTCGGAGGGAACGCCGAAGCCGGCGACGTGGCCGATGTGCCGCGGGCCGTTGGCGTAGGGCCACGCCACGGCCGAGAGGATGTGGGTCATGCCGGCGATTCTAGGGCCCGGCCTGCGCGACGTCCGAGCCGTCCGCCACCCGGCCCGGTCCGCCGGTCACCCGAACGTGACGCGCACCAGCCGGTCGTCGCCGTCGCGCGGGGAGCCGCGCCCGTCCGTGTTGTTGGTCAGCACCCACAGGCCGCCCGCGTCACCGCCGCCCGGCTCGACGGGCGCGACGTTGCGCAGCCGGCCCAGCTCGCCCGCGAGGAGCGCTTGCGGCTCCCCCAGCGGCCGGACGCTCCCGTCCGCGTCCACGGCGTCCTTGCTCGACGTCGGACCGGACCCGTCGCCCTCGTCGTCCTCCACCGCGCCGGACGAGGTGCCGCCGAACGGCACCCGCCACAGCCGCTCCCCGCGCAGGCCGGCGAGGTACACGGCGTCGTCGGTCACCGCCAGGCCCGACGGCGACGCGTCGGACGTGGGCCACCACGCCACCGGGGCGACCGTGCCGTCGCCCGCCTGCGGCTGCCCCTCGAGACCCGGTCCCTCGACCTCGGGCCAGCCGTAGTCGCCGCCCGGCTCGATGACGTTGAGCTCGTCCCACGTGTTCTGGCCGAACTCGCTCGCGAACATCCGACCCGACGCGTCCCAGCCCAGGCCCTGCACGTTGCGGTGGCCGAAGGTCCAGACCGGCGATCCGGCGTCCGGGTTGCCGGGCGCCGGGTCACCGTCGGTCGTGACGCGCAGGATCTTGCCGCCCAGCGACGCCGGGTCCTGCGACGCCGCGCCGTCGCCGGCGTCGCCGGTGCCGACGTAGAGGAACCCGTCGGGGCCGAAGGCCAGGCCGCCGCCGTCGTGGTGGCCGGCGCGCGGGATGCCGTCGAGGACGGTCGTGAGCTCGCCGAGCACCGCCCCGTCCAGCGTGCCGCGCAGCACGGCGTTGTCGTCGGCGCCGGTGCGGTAGGCGAACACGTCGCCCGAGCCCGGGTCCCGCGCGACGCCGAGCAGCCCGCCCTCGCCGTCGGGCGTGGTCTGCGCGGCGAGCGCGTCCGCGCCGGGGCCCGTGACGTCCGTCGTCGTGCCGGCGTCGGGGTCCACGACCACCAGCCGCGCCTCGTCGCGCAGGCTGATCAGCAGCGTGCCGCCCGGCAGCGGGGCGAGCCCCCACGGCACGTCGAGTCCGTCGACCACCGTCTCGACCGAGACCTCGGGCGCGGCGACCGGGTCCGCCGGGGTCGGGATCGCGGGGCTGCCGGTCGTGCCGGGCGACGCGGACGTGCCGGGGACCTCGGGCGCGGGGTCTCCCTCGGGGCCGGCGCAGGCCCCGAGCACCAGCAGGAGGCCCACGGCAGGGGCGGCGGCCAACGCACGGCGGGACATGCCCCCATCCTGCTGTGCGGCGCCGCCGCCGTCGACACCGCGCTGCCAGGCTGGCATGCTCTCCCCCAAGAACTGGTCAAGGGGGACTGCGATGTCGATCACCGAACGCCTGCGGCGCCTGTTCCGACAGGACGACGAGGCGCCGCTCGCCCGGCCACGGGACCTGCCGCCGCTGTCCGTGCCGGTGGAACGCGGCCGACCCGCTGCCGGCACCATGGCCGTCCAGCCGCTCTACTGCCCCGACTCCGCCGGTGGCGGCTACTGCTGACACCGCGCACCACCCCGATGCCCCGGGTGACCGTCATCGACAGCCGCCCGCGCCCGACCTACCCTTGACGCAGAGTTTTCTCGCCGCGGTTCCGACGAAGGAGTCGTCATGAAGATCAGCGCGAGACTGCGGTCCACCTTCCACCGTCGGGAGAAGCCGCCGCCGCTCACCGCGGCCGAACGCCGTCCGCCCTCCTGGGCCGCGGACCCGCGGCTCGAGCCCGACCGCGAGGACATGCGCAACCGCCGTTCCGCGGACGCCTTCGGCATGGGCTACGCCGACGGCGGTGGCTACATGTTCGGCGACAGCGGCGGTGGCGGCATGTTCGGTGACGGCGGCGGGGGCGGCGGGGGCGGCGACGGCCCCTGAGCCACGGTCCGTCGTGGCAGGCTGGCACCATGAGTGATGCCGCGAGCGCCACGCCGTCCGTGCGCGCCCTGATCGTCGTCGACGTCCAGCCCACGTTCTGCGAGGGCGGCGAGCTCGCCGTCGAGGGTGGCAACCGCGTCGCGGAGGACGTCGCGGTCTACGCGGCTGCGCACCGCGACCGGTACGAGATCGTCGTGACGACGCAGGACTGGCACATCGACCCCGGCGACCACTTCAGCGACCACCCCGACTTCGTCGACTCCTGGCCGCCGCACGGCATCGCCGGCACCCCGAACGCCGAGCTGCACCCGGCGCTCGCCGACCTGGGCCCCGACGTGTCCGTGCGGAAGGGCCAGTACGCCCACGGCTACTCCGGCTTCGAGGGCACCGACGCCGACGGGCGCACGCTGGAGCAGGCTCTGCGCGACGCCCGCGTCGAGGCGGTCGACGTCGTCGGGCTGGTCGAGTCGCACTGCGTGAAGCGCACCGCGCTGGACGCCGTCGGGCTGGGTCTGCAGACCCGCGTGCTCACCGACCTCACCATCCCGGTGAGCCCCGAGCAGGGCGAGCAGGCCCGCGCCGAGCTCGCCGCCGCCGGCGTGGAGCTCGCCGTCTCGACCGTCGCCTGAGCGCCGACCATGCACCTGTGCACGTTGTGACGGGTCAGAACGTGCACAGATGCACGGTCGGCGGCTACTTGGCGGCGAGGGCCGCGGCGTAGAGGTCGCGCTTGGGCACGCCGGCGGCGGTGGCGACGTCGGCGACCGCGGCCTTGAGCCGCTCCCCCGCGCCGACGCGGGCCAGGACCTCGGGCACGAGGTCCTCGACGCTAGGTGCCGCGCCCGCGGGCGCGCCGCCGACGACGACGCAGATCTCGCCGCGCAGCCCGTCGCCGTCCGCGGCGCGGGCGTCGGCCTCGGCGACGACGTCGGCGAGGGGGCCGCGGAGCACCTCCTCGTACGTCTTGGTCAGCTCGCGGCAGACGGCGGCGGGCCGGTCGGCGCCGAACGCGTCCGCCATGGCGTGCAGGGTGTCGGTGATCCGGTGCGGCGCCTCGAAGAAGACCATCGTGCGCGCCTCCCCGGCGAGAGCGCCGAGCCAGCGCGAGCGCTCCCCCGCCTTGCGCGGCACGAACCCCTCGAAGGTGAACCGGTCGGTGGGCAGCCCCGACAGGGCGAGCGCGGTGAGCACGGCCGACGGCCCGGGGGCGGCCGTCACGCGCAGCTCCCGCTCCACGGCGCGGGCCACGACGCGGTAGCCCGGGTCGGACACGGCGGGCATGCCGGCGTCGGACACGACGAGCACGGTGCCGCCGTCCGCGACGACGTCGAGCAGCTCGTCGGCGCGCGCCTCCTCGTTGTGCTCGTGGTACGACGTCACGCGCCCGGCCACGGTGACGCCCAGCCGCTGGGCGAGGGCGTGCAGGCGGCGCGTGTCCTCGGCGGCGACGACGTCGGCCTCCGCGAGCAGCCGGCGCAGCCGCGGCGACGCGTCCTCCGCGTTCCCGATGGGCGTCGCCGCGAGCACGACCGCGCCGGCCTCGGCGTGCGGGGCGGGACGGGGGGCGTCGGACGGCGCGGCGGAGGGCTCGGGGGTCATGGTGACCAGCGTCCCACGGCCCCTACGATGACCCGGTGACCGCCCCCGACGCCGACGCCACCCTCACCGGCGATCCCGCGCCCGCGGGCACGCCGCCCGGCCAGGCCCGCCATCGCGCGGGCGACGCCTCGACCGGCTCCTCGACCGGTGCCTCGACGGACGGGGGCGAGGGGTCGCCGCCGCCGTTCCCCGGCACCCCGGCACCGTCGCCCACGCCGTCCGACGGCGACGGGCGCACCACGCAGGCAAGGCTCCTGGACCGGCTGCTCGGCGCGCGGCGCATGCGCCTCGACCTGCGCCGGCGCGACCGGTTCTGGGGCTGGTTCGGCACGATCGTCGTCACGCTGCTGGCGGCGGCCACCCGGTTGTGGCAGCTCGGCCAGCCGCACACGCTGGTGTTCGACGAGACCTACTACGTCAAGGACGCGTTCACGCTCGGACGCCTCGGCTTCGAGGCGCAGTGGCCCGACGAGCCGAACCCGGCGTTCGAGGCCGGCGACGTCCTCACCTACCTCGACAAGGCCGCGTACGTGGTCCACCCGCCGATCGGCAAGTGGATGATCTGGCTCGGCATGGAGGCGGGCGGCGGCGCGACCAGCTCGTTCGCGTGGCGGTTGTCCAGCGCGGTGATCGGGATCCTCGCCGTGCTCCTGCTGGTGCGGATCGCGCGGCGGCTGTTCGCGTCGTCCACGATGGGGATCGTCGCGGGCCTGCTGCTCGCCGTCGACGGCGAGGCCATCGTGCACTCGCGCACCGCCCTGCTGGACCAGTTCCTCATGTTCTGGGTGCTGGTCGCGTTCGGTTGCCTGGTCATGGACCGCGAGCAGGCACGACGGCGGCTCGCGGGCCGGGTCTCGGAGATCCTCGACGCCGGCGGCACGGTGGCCCGCTACGGGCCCCGGCTCGGCTTCCGCTGGTGGCGCCTCGCCGCGGGCGTCAGCCTCGGCCTGGCCTGCGGCACCAAGTGGTCGGGGCTGTGGTTCGTCGCCGTCTTCGGCATCCTCACCGTGCTGTGGGACCTGGCGGCCCGCCGCGCCGCCGGCGTCGGCCGCTGGTGGGAGGACTCCCTCGTCGTCGACGCCGTTCCCGCGTTCCTCACCATCGTGCCCACCGCGTTCGTCGTCTACGTGGCGTCGTGGTGGTCGTGGTTCGTCAACCAGGGCGCCTACCTGCGGCAGTGGGCGGCGGAGCATCCCGGCGAGGGCGTCACCTGGCTGCCCGAGCCGCTGCGCAGCCTGCTCCACTACCACCAGCAGATGTGGGACTTCCACACCGGCCTCGCCTCCGAGCACCCGTACGCGTCGAACCCGCTGGGCTGGATCGTGCAGTGGCGGCCGACGTCGTTCTTCTGGGAGAAGGAGAGCCCCGGCCAGGGCACCTGCCCGTCCGACGCCGCGGAGGCGTGCGCCCGCGCGGTCACGTCCCTCGGCAACCCGCTGCTGTGGCTGCTCGGCGCGATCGCCATCGTCGTGACGATCTGGCTGGGCGTCCGGCTGCGCGACTGGCGCGCCCTCGCCGTCCTCAGCGGCACCGTCGCCGGCTGGCTGCCGTGGCTGCCGTTCGCGGCGCCGTTCACGCTGCTGCCCTGGTTCCACGAGCGGACGATCTTCACGTTCTACTCGATCGTCTTCACCCCGTTCGTGGTGCTGACGCTCGTGTATCCCATGATGGTGGCCCTCGAGCGCACGGAGGGGCGGCGCCGCGAGCGTGCCCTCGCCGTCGCGGTGATCGTCGCCGTCCTCGCCGTGATCCTCGTCGTATCGGCGATCTTCTACCCGCTGTGGACGGGCATGCAGGTGCCGTACTCCTACTGGCAGAACGTCATGCGGCTGGAGTCCTGGATCTGACCCGGCCCGGATGTTGTGTGGGGGGTGTGGGGGGGGAATAGTATGGGGGGGAGTCGACCGAAGACGGAACGCAAAAAA
>NZ_JBEYBQ010000024.1:13187-65576 GCF_040632295.1 Isoptericola sp. NPDC019482 | reverse complement strand
CCGGCCGCGAAGAAGAGCAGCGCGAGCGGCTGCAGCCAGGTCACGAGCCAGCCGGCGCCGTGCCCGAGCGCGTTGCCGACCAGCAGGGTGCGCCCGTCCCAGGTGGCCTCCGCCATCAGCCAGTGCAGCAGCACCACCCCGAGCGTGCCGAGCGCCCGGACGACGTCGACGAACGGGTCGCGATCCCGGCGCGGCCGGACGGCGGGCGCGGCGTCCGGCGGCGTGGACCGGGTGGGGGCGTCGGGCCTCCGCGTCGCGACCGGCGGCGGGGCGGACGGCGAGGGCGGGGCGGGGGCGTCGAGGACGGCCACGATGGCTCCTGAGGCTGGGTGACGAGGACCCTTCCAGCCTCGTGACCTGCGACGTCGTCCGACATGGGCCTGACCCCCGCGCCGTCCGCCGTCTCCCCCGCACCGCCTCGGGGGACATCCCCCGCCGACCTGTCAGGCGTCGACGCCCAGGTAGCGCAGGACGGCGCGCACGCGCCGGTGGTCGGCGGAGTCCTGCGGCAGGTCGAGCTTCGTGAAGATGGCGGCGACGTTCTTCTCCACCGCCCCGTAGGACAGGTACAGCTGCTCCGCGATGGCGCCGTTGGAGCGTCCCTGGGCCATGAGCTCCAGGACCTCCTTCTCGCGCGGGGTCAGCCGGGCGACGCCGTCCTCCGGCGAGCGGTGCGCGCCCATGAGCTGCCGCACCACCTCCGGGTCCAGCACGGTCTCCCCCGCCGCGACGCGGCCGAGCGCGGCCACGAAGTCCCCGACGTCGGCGACGCGGTCCTTGAGCAGGTAGCCGACGCCGCGCGGGTCGCCCTCGAGCAGGCGCGACGCGTAGCGCGTCTCGACCCACTGCGAGAACACCAGCACCGGCAGGCCGGGGTGTGCGGCGCGCAGCGCCTCGGCCGCGCGCAGCCCCTCGTCCGTGTGGGACGGGGGCATGCGGATGTCCGCGACGAGGACGTCGGGCAGGGCGTCGGCGGCCGCGAGGGTCGTGACCTCGCGGACGAGGGCGTCGCCGTCGGGCACCGCCGCGACGACGTCGTACCCGCGGCGGGACAGGAGCGCGACGAGCCCGTCGCGCAGGATGGCGGAGTCCTCGGCGACGACGACGCGCAGCGGGCCCGAGCCGGTCGCTGGGCCGGTCGCTGGGCCGGGCGTCATCGGCGGGACCCGGGGGCGGGCAGCGGGATGGTCACGGTGATCACCGTAGGCCCTCCCGCCGGGCTGACCACCCCGAGCGTCCCGTCGACGCCGGACAGCCGGTCCGTGAGCCCGGCGAGGCCGCTCCCCCGCCCGGAGGCGTCGGGCGCGCGCACCGCGGCCCCGCCCACGCCGTCGTCGTGCACGCGCAGCACGAGCGCACGCACGGCCGCGCCGGTCGCGGCGTCCGCGACGGGCTCGACGCCGGCGACGACGTCGACGCCGGTCGCCCGGGCGTGCTTGGTCGCGTTGGCGACGAGCTCCGCGACGGCGAAGTAGGAGATGGCGGTGACGCTGGGCGGCAGGTCGGCGCCGTCGAGCCCGACGGCGTGCACCCGCACCGGCAGCGCGGCCCGCGCGGCCAGCGTCTCGAGGGCGACCGCGAGGCCGGCGTCCAGCGCGGGCGGGCGGATGCCGCGGGCGAGCTCACGCAGCTCCGCGAGCGTGTCCTTGGTGCTGGAGTGGGCCGTCTCCAGCACGGCGGCGAGCTCCGCGGTGTCGATGCCGGCGGTGCCGTCGGTACCGGCGGTGCCGTCGCGCAACAGCTCCCGCGCCTCCCCGATCTGCATGGCGACGGCGACGAGGTGCGCCTGGGTGCCGTCGTGCAGGTCGCGCTCGATGCGGCGCAGGCGCTCGTCGGCGTCCTCGACGGTGACGGCGCGGGCCCGCTCCGCGTACGCCACCCGCAGGCTGGCGCGAGTGGGGCTGAGCAGGCCTTCCGCCAGCAGCCGGAAGAGGCCCACGAACAGGGCCTGCACCTGCGGCCACAGGTAGAACAGGATCAGGCCGACTGCGACCAGCAGGAGCTGGCGCGCCGGGGTGTCGACGAACCAGTCGGTGCCGAACGACGCGCCGCGGTGCCAGGTACCGTCGCCGGCCTGCTGCAACGGCAGCCAGCGCGACCAGAACCAGTGCGTCATCCCGCCGAGCGCCACGGCGAGGAACACGGTGCTCACCACGAACGCCGCGATCGCCAGGGGGAACGTCACCACCATGTACAGCAGTCCGCGCCAGGCGGTCGCGTCGCCGAGCATCCCGCCGAGGCGCCGCCAGAACCCCTTCCGCGGCTGGCGCGGCGCGGGCTCGGCGATCTCGACGCCGAGGTAGCGCACCGCCATCCGCCGGTAGACCGACGCCCAGCCGCGCGCACCGAGCAGCACACCGCCCGCCACGAACAGGCCCACGACCGTCACCGCGACGCCCGCCATGAACGACACGGTGAACAGGGCGTACGCGAGCGCGAACGGCGCGAGCAGCAGCGCGAGCCACAGGAAGCCGTAGGCGCGCCAGGTCCGACCGTCGAACGGGGCGAGGAGGAACGGCGGCGCCCCGTCCGCCCGCGGGGACACCGTCGGACGCTCGGCGGGCTGCGTGGCCGGCGGGGTCGACGGGGTCGCGTGCGGCGGCACCTGGCCGTCGGTGGACGTCATGCTGGTCATGCTTCCAGGCTGCCGCCCGCGGCGCCGCGCCGACATCCGGCGGGCCACCCTGGGCACGGGGGCTGTCCCCCGTGCCCAGGGTGGTACGACGTCAGTAGACGTCAGTAGCGGTAGTGCTCCGGCTTGTACGGGCCCTCCACCGGCACGCCGATGTACTCGGCCTGCTCCTTGCTCAGCTCGGTGAGCCGCACGCCGAGCGCATCGAGGTGCAGGCGCGCGACCTTCTCGTCGAGCACCTTGGGCAGGCGGTACACCTGGCGCTCGTACTGCCGCTCCTCGGCCGGGCGGGCCATGTCGGCGAACAGCTCCATCTGGCCGATCACCTGGTTGGCGAACGAGTTCGACATGACGAACGACGGGTGCCCGGTCGCGTTGCCCAGGTTGAGCAGGCGTCCCTCGGACAGCACGATGATCGACCGCTCGGGCCGCTCCACCCCGTCCGGCCCGACGCCGGCCGGCAGCGTCCACTCGTGCACCTGCGGCTTGATCTCGGTCTTCACGACGCCCGGCACGGCGGCGAGCCCGGCCATGTCGATCTCGTTGTCGAAGTGCCCGATGTTGCCGACGACGGCCTTGTCCTTCAGCGCGAGCATCTGCTCGACACGCACGACGTCCTTGTTGCCCGTCGTGGTGATGACGAAGTCGGCCTCGCCGATCGTCTCGTCGAGCCGGGCGACCTGGAAGCCGTCCATCGCCGCCTGCAGCGCGCAGATCGGGTCCACCTCGGACACGATGACGCGCGCGCCCTGGCCGCGGAACGCCTCGGCCGCGCCCTTGCCGACGTCGCCGTAGCCGCACACGAAGGCGACCTTGCCGCCGATGAGGATGTCGGTGGCGCGGTTGATGCCGTCCGGCAGCGAGTGGCGGATGCCGTACTTGTTGTCGAACTTCGACTTGGTGACCGAGTCGTTGACGTTGATCGCCGGGAAGATCAGCTCCCCCGCCTCGGCGAGGTGGTAGAGCCGGTGCACGCCCGTCGTCGTCTCCTCGGTGACGCCGCCGATGCTCTGCGCGATCGTCGTCCAGCGCAGCGGGTCGGAGTCGAGCGCCCGGCGCAGCACGCCGCGCACCACGTTCATCTCGTGGGTGTGGTCGGGCTCGCCCGGCAGGGTGTCGGGCGGCACGACGCCGGCACGCTCGTACTGCAGGCCGAGGTGCACCAGCATCGTGGCGTCGCCGCCGTCGTCGAGGATGAGGTTGGGGCCGCCCTCGCCGTTCTCCGCGCCCGGCCACACGAGGATCTGCTCGGTGCAGTCCCAGTACTCCTCGAGGCTCTCGCCCTTCCACGCGAAGACGGGCACGCCCTGCGGGTCGGCGGGGGTGCCGTGCGGGCCGACGACGATCGCCGCCGCCGCCTCGTCCTGCGTGCTGAAGATGTTGCAGCTCGCCCAGCGCACCTCGGCGCCGAGGGCGACGAGCGTCTCGATGAGGACGGCGGTCTGCACCGTCATGTGCAGGGAGCCGGCGATGCGGGCGCCGGCCAGCGGCTGCGCCTCGCCGTACTCGGCGCGCAGGGCCATGAGGCCGGGCATCTCGTGCTCGGCGAGGCGGATCTGGTGCCGGCCGGCCTCGGCCAGCGCGAGCGAACGCACCTTGTAGCGGCCGGGTGCCTCGTCGAAGCCGGTCGTGCCGGGTGCCTCAGCGGTCGTGGACATGGTCGCCCTCCTGGGGTCTGCGGTATGAGCCGTGTGCGCTGGGGGCTCCCGTCTGCGCGTGGCCCGGCGGCGTCCGCGCGGGCCAGCACCCAGGGTAGACCGCGGCGCCTCCGGCATGCAGCGAGGCCGGCACCCGTGCGGGTGCCGGCCTCGTGCGGAGCGTCGGTGGTGCGACGACGACGCGTCCTCAGCCGTTCTTCGAGGCGCGGTAGCCGGCCTTGCGCGCGGCGGACGCGGTCGTGAAGCACTCCTCCGGGGTGGTCACCTTGTAGTAGCGGCCACCGGGCACGTGATAGATCCCCGACTGGTTGCCCTTGACCGGCGCCCAGCTCGGGCAGTTGTACTTGCTCACCGGCGTGGTGCGCGACGGCTTCTTGCCCTGCTTGACGACCAGCGTCTGCGTCTTGGACTTGGACTTCGTCGCCGACCAGACCTTCTTCTTCGCCGACGTGAGCTTGTACGTCCTGTAGGTGACCTTCGTGGTCACCTTGTACGTGCCGGCCTTGAGCGCGACGGACTTCTTGTTCTTCGCGATCGTCTTGCCGGACTTCTTCACGGTGAGGGTCTTGGACTTCACCGAGACCTTGCCCTTGGCGACGACGCTCGGCTTGACAGTCGCCTTCTTCTGGTAGGGCGCGGTCTTGGTGCCGATCTTCTTGATCGTCACGGACGTCGCGGCCGCGGCCGACGCCGACGGCGCGGACAGGGTCGCGGGGACGGCGGCGAGCGGGGCCGCCAGCAGCGTCACGGCCGTGACGAGGGCGACGAGGCGGCCGGGACGGCGCGCAGGCAGGATGGACGTCACGTGTGTCTCCAGTTCGGGGCCCCGTTCCCGGGGCGCAGGGTCCGCGATTCAACCCGCGGACGCGCCCCTCCCCAGGCGGTGCGCCGGCGTCGCGGGACCAGTATCCCCGAGCACACGGGCGAAACAGCCCGTCCATGGCGGACTTCACCCGGCGACCGCCGCGCGCGGCACCACCTCGCCACGAGCTACTGGGTGAGGACCTGAAGCTCCCCCACCGTGATCGTCGTCGCCGGCGACGCGAACTCGGCGGTGAGCTGGCCGGACTGGCCGCCGCCCGTCCAGTCCGCCACCCAGTAGGTCGTGGCCGACACCTGGTACTCGCCCTGCCGCGTGTACACGTACCCGCAGTCCGGCGACTCCTTCTTGCCGTACGAGTCCTCGTAAGGCGTCCCGGGCCCGTAGCAGGTCTCGGTGTTCCCGTCGCCCATGTCCCACACGACCCGGTCCACCCTGGCGTCCAGTGTGACCGTCAGACCCTGGTCCGACGACGACGCCGACTGCGGGCCCACCTGAGCCGCGGACGGGCCCTCCGCCCACATCCACGTAGGCATGCCGACCAGGCCGACCCGGCCGGGTTCGTCCTCCGGCACGATGCCGATGTCGATCGGGTCGATCGGGAGCGACGCGAACGCCTCGCGCGCGAGCTCCTCCGGGTCCGCCGGTTCCACGCCGGGCAGGTTCTCCTGCCAGCCGTCCACGGACTGCACGCAAGCACGCCCGCCGATCTCGAGCCCGTCGACCTGGTCCCCCGACATCAGGCTGTCGCACCACGCCCTCGAGGGCTGGCATGTGACGATGTACCCCTCGTCGTGCCCCTCCCACAGCGGGTCGCTCTTCGGCGGCTGCGGGTCCACGAGCTTCTCGTAGCACAGGCGAGAGTCGCTCCAGTCGCCGTCAGGCGTGTGGCAATCGACGACAAAGTCCGGACGTCCGTCAGCGCCCGGGACCACGCACTCCCGCGGCGCGCTGGGTCCGCTGCTCTCGTTGCCCGGGCCCGGATCCTGGTCCGGCTCCGTCTGCGTACTGTCCTTCGCGCACGTCTCGATCCCGTTGCCGCTCACGACGGGGTGCTGACCCTCGGGGCACGTGATGGCGCCGGCCGACAGCCCCGGCACCATCACGGCCATGGCGACGAGGAGCGCGAGCACGGCCGCGCTCGCCGTGCGCCGCTGGGCGGGAGCCGCGCTCAGCATGACCCGTCCTGCGGTGTGGATTCGGTGACCCGCCACGAGTTCCCCTCGCCCTGGTGCACGAGCCGATGGACGACGACGCTCCGCTCGCGCTCGTTCGGCAGCGGGATCTCGCTGCCGTCCTTCTGGTGGAGGTGCAGCGACGACGTGTCGAGACAGCTCGTGAACGCCACCTGCTCGTGCCCCGGCTCCTCGGCGACGTAGTCCGTCACCTCCGACGACTCCAGCTCTGACGCCCCCGTCGTGTACTGCCCCTTCGCCGCCGCCTCCTGGTAGACGGGGACGAATCCCTCCGCCAGGGCGCTGCTCCAGTACTCGTTCGCCAGCGTGGGCCACCCGGTGAAGCCGTCGTTCCCCGCGTCGACCTCCGCCTGCTGGAACTCGGCCAGGAACTCCTCCGCCTCCTCGACGACCCGCTGCTTCTCCTGCTCCTCGTCGCTGAGGCTAGGGCTGGCGCTGGCGCTGGCCTGCAGCCGCGCAAGGGTCGCCGCGCCCGCGTCGTCGTCGGCGCAGGCCGCCGCGCTCCCGGCGACCGCCAGGGCGAGCAGGGCAACGCCTGCCGTTCGGGTCCTTCTCATCCGTGCGCTCTCCTCGTCGATGGTGCGGCGCGGTTCGCAATGAAAGGTGCGGGCCAATCTAGTGCCCCGGCGCGAGCCCGGGGCAAACGTCCCGGACGCCGAGACGCCCGCCCGGTGCGGACCGGGCGGGCGTCTCGACTTCTCGGCGCTGCGGCACTCAGCCCTCGAACGCCGGGATGACGTCCGGGTTCTCCTCGAGCCACTGCTCGACGCCGGCGGCCGGGTCGTCCTGGTTGTCCACGGCGACCGTCTTCTCGAGCGAGCTGTACTGCTCGTCGCTCAGCTTGATCGAGCCGAGCCAGTCGGCGATCTCGGGGCTGCCCTCGGCGAACTCGCTGTTCGCCATGAACTCGAGGTTGTCGCGGTCGCTGAACGCGCCCTCGGGGTCCTCGAGCGCCTTGAGCGGGTAGCTGCCGTTCGCCCAGAACGGCGTCCACATGGTGACGAGGATGTCCTCCTTGTTGTCGATCGCCTCACCGAGAGCGGTGAGCATGGCCGACGTGGAGGACTCCTGCAGCGTGTACCCGGCGTCGTCCAGCCCGTAGGCGGGGATCGCGAGCTCAGCCGTGTCCTTCATCAGTCCCGCCGAGGGCTCGATGCCGGTGATGACACCGTCGAACTTGTCGACGTTGTCCGGCAGCTCGGCCAGCGAGTCGATGTCGGTGTACTCGGGGACGGCCAGGAACTTCTTGCCGTCCTCGTAGAAGTCCCCGAGGTTCTGCAGGTCGTCGCCGTACTGCTCGATGTAGGCGCTGTGCAGCCCCGACCACGCCGAGGGATAGAGGTCCACGTCGCCCTCGGAGAGCGCCGTGTAGAGCACGCCGGCCTCGTTGAGCTCCTTGTGCTCGACCTCGTACCCCGCGGCCGAGAGCTGGTTGTCCAGCAGGTACGCCATGGTGAGGCCGTCGGTCCAGGAGGGGATGTAGCCGAGGGTGACGGTCTTGTCGTCGGACCCGCCACCCTCGCCGCCGTCGTCGCTGCCGCAGGCGGTCAGCGTCAGGCCGAGTGCGGCGACCGCGGCCAGGGCGGTGCCCCGGCGGACGCGGCGGCTCATCTGGTGCTTGCTCATGGTGGATTCCTTTCGTGCCGGCCTGTGCCGGCATTTCGACGATGTGGGTCCCGGGCACCGGGACGCCGTTCCGGGGCGCTCAGACGGCGGGCGCCACACGGCGGCGCCGGCGCAGCACGTCGATGAGCGAACGCCCGGTGGACTGACCGATGGCGCCGGTGAGGCGGTCCAGGTAGATGGCGAGGATGACGACAGCGAGGCCGGCCTCGAAGCCGGACGCGACGTCCACGCGAGAGATCGCCCCGACGACCTCGGCACCGAGCCCGCCCGCGCCGACCATGCCGGCGACGACGGCCATCGACAGCGCCAGCATGATGACCTGGTTCACCCCGGCCATGATGGTCGGGAGGCCCAGAGGCAGCTGGATGCCGGCGAGGATCTGGCGGCCGGTGCCGCCGAACGCCTCGCCCGCCTCGACGGTCTCCCGGTCCACCTGGCGGATCGCCAGCTCCGTGAGACGCACCCCGGGGGGCAGCGCGAAGATGATCGTGGCGCAGACGCCGGGGGCGACGCCGATGCCGAAGAAGATCACGACGGGCACGAGGTAGACGAACGCCGGCATGGTCTGCATGAAGTCCATCACCGGACGGATGACCGCGCTGAACCCGTCGCTGCGGGCCGCGAGGATGCCCAGGGGGATGGCGATCACGAGCGCGATGACGGCAGCGACGACCACCAGAGCGAGGGTGTCCATGGCCGGCTCCCACAGCTCCATGCTCACGACGAGGAGCATCCCGACCAGCGTCACGGCCGCGAACGACCACGACCGCACGAGGAGGGCGAGCAGCGCGAACACCGCGACGACGACGAGCGGCGGCGGTGCGAGGAGCACGCCGGAGATGCCGTCGACGAGGGCTGCCAGCCCCGTGCTGATGCCGTCCAGGAGCGGGTCGAAGTTGTCCTTGATCCAGTCGACGCCGTCCGCGACGTAGTCGCCGAGGTTCAGGTTCGGGATGGTCATCAGTTCGCTCCCGCGGTGTCGAGGACGGTGTCGCTGTCGTCGCCTCCGGCGCGGGCGGGCTCTCCGCCCGCCACGCCGTTCTCGCCGTCAGGGACCGACAGCGCGCTGAGCAGCGTCACGCGGGGGATCACGCCGAGGAGGCGGTCGTTCTCGTCGACGACCGCCAGCGGCGCGCGGCTGGCCGCGGCGTCGCCGAGGAGCTCGATGAGCGGGGTGTCGGGGGTCACGCGGATCGCGCCCTCGCCGCCGAGCGGGAGGGTGTCGGCGCCCTGCTTGACGGCGTTCGCGACGTCGTCCTCCCAGACCACGCCCTCGAGCCGGCGGTTGCGGCCGGTCACGATCAGCGCGGGCACCTGGTGCTCGCGCAGCAGCTTGTGCGCGGCCTTGGGCCCGGACTCGACGCCGATGACGGCGGCCGGGCGCTCCATCACCGCGGACGCGGTGAGCACGCGGCTGCGGTCGACGTCCGCGACGAACTGCGCCACGTAGTCGTTGGCGGGCTCGTTGAGGATCTGCTCGGCCGTGCCGACCTGCACGATGCGACCGTCGCGCATCATGGCGATGCGGTCGCCGAGGCGCATGGCCTCGTTGAGGTCGTGGGTGATGAACAGGATGGTCTTGCCCAGCTCGGACTGCAGCTCCAGCAGCTGGTCCTGCATCTCCTTGCGGATCAGCGGGTCCAGGGCGCTGAACGCCTCGTCCATGAGCAGGACGTCGGTGCCCGCGGCAAGCGCCCGGGCGAGGCCGACGCGCTGGCGCATGCCGCCCGACAGCTCGGACGGCAGCGAGCCGCCCCAGCCGCCCAGGCCGACCATGCCGAGGGCCTCCTCGGCGCGCTGCTCGCGCTCGGCCTTGCTCACGCCCCGCAGCTGCAGCGGGTAGGCGGCGTTCTCGCCGACGGTCCGGTGCGGCAGCAGCGCGAAGTGCTGGAACACCATGCTGACCTTGGTGCGGCGGACCTCGCGCAGGCCGGCCTTGGACAGGTGCGTGACGTCCTGCCCGTCGATGCTGATGGATCCGGCGGTGGGCTCGAGGAGCCCGTTCACGGTGCGGATCAGAGTGGACTTGCCAGAGCCCGACAGTCCCATGACGACGAAGATCTCGCCGGGCGCGACGTCGAACGTGGCGTCGATGACCGCGGCGGTGAGGCCTTCCTTGCGCAGCGTGGCGCGATCGGCGCCTTCTTCCAACATGCGGACGCCGCGCTGCGGGCGGCGTCCGAAGATCTTCGTCAAACCATTTGCCTGGATGGCTGACACAACTCTCCCGGGGTCGGGGACATGGCCTGCCCGGTCCGACGGCGACGCTCGTCGACCGGACGGTGGCGGCGTCGTCTCGGCTTGGCACCGGCACGGGGCCGCCACACACTGTTCACGACGTTAGGCCATCTCCGGCACAGCCCTGTACGCACCCCTGGCAAAACCCCGGTGATCTTTATCATGCTGTGACCAACGGGGCAGGTTAGGCACGGAACCACCCCGCTGTCATCTGGAACTGTCAAGCGCTCCGGGCACCCGCCTGTCGCCGATCGGTACGGTGGCGTGGTGCCCTCGCTCCTCGGACCGCTCCGGCGTGACCGCGACCGCCTCCATCTCGCCCTGATGCTCGCCCTGACGTTCTCCACCGGGATCGCCGACGCCGTCGGCTATCTCGGCCTCGACCGGGTGTTCACGGGCAACATGACGGGCAATGTCGTCATCCTCGGCATGGCGCTCGCCGGCGGCGACGACCTGCCCGTCGCCGGACCCCTGCTCGCACTGGGCACGTTCATGGGCGGTGCGGTGGTCGCGGGCGTGGCGCTGCGCCCCGTCCAGGTGGGCTGGTCGGCCCGCACCACCGGGATGTTCGCGACCGTCGGGGTCCTGCTGACCGCGATCACCGTGCTGCTCGCCGTCTCCGGTGACGAGCTGCCGCACGCCGTGCAGCTCACCGTGACCGGGCTGCTAGCCCTCGCGATGGGCACGCAGGCGGCGACGGCACGTCATCTGTCGGTCAAGGACGTCACGACGGTCGTCGTCACGTCGACCATCACCGGCCTGGCCGCCGACTCCCGCCTGGCGGGCGGGCACGGCACGAACTCCGGGCGGCGCATCGCCGCGATCGCCCTCATCTGTGCCGGCGCGGCCGCCGGCGCCCTGCTGCTGCAGGCCCACCTGGCGTGGGGCGTGGGCGTGAGCGCGGTACTCACGCTCCTCGTCGCCGCCCTCGGACACACCACGGAGGATCCTCGATGACGTTCACTCCCCCGCCCGCCCACCCCACGCGTCCGGACCTGCGCGGCACGTTCGGGATGGCCGCCTCGACGCACTGGCTGGCGAGCGCGAGCGCCCAGTCGGTGCTGGAGCGTGGCGGCACCGCGTTCGACGCGGCCGTCGCGGGGGCGTTCGTGCTGCACGTCGTCGAGCCGCACCTCAACGGGCCCGGCGGGGACATGACGGCGATCCTCGCGACGGCGGACGATCCCGCCCGTCCCCGCGTGCTGATGGGGCAGGGCCCCGCCCCGGCCGGGGCGACGATCGCGCACTACCGCGACGTCGAGGGCCTGGACCTCGTCCCCGGCTCGGGCGCGCTGGCGGCCGCCGTCCCGGGCGCCGTCGACGCGTGGCTCCTGCTGCTGCGCGACCACGGCACCTGGACCGTGGCGGACGCCCTCGCCCCCGCGATCGGGTATGCGCGCGACGGCCACCCGGTGCTGGCCGCGGTGTGCCGCACGATCGAGGGCGTCGCGGAGCTGTTCCGGGAGCACTGGCCCACGTCGGCGGAGCGCTGGCTGCCCGGCGGGCGGGCACCGCGGCCCGGCGAGCTCGTCACCAACCCCGAGCTGGCGGCCGTGCTCGAGCGCCTCGTCGCCGCCGAGGCCGACGCCTCCGCGGGCGGCGCCGACCGGGCCGCCGCGGTGGACGCCGCCCGCGCCGCCTGGCGCGCCGTCGTCGGCGAGGCGGCCGAGGAGTTCGTGCGCACGCCGCACCGGCACGCCGACGGCCGCGACCACGCCGGGGTGCTCACCGCGGCGGACGTCGCGGGGTTCGAGGCGTCGTTCGAGGACGCCGTGACGATCGACTTCTGGGGGTACACGGTCGCCAAGACCGGTGCCTGGGGACAGGGCCCCGCGCTGCTGGAGGCCCTGCGCATCCTCGACGGGTTCGACGACGCGCGGCTCGACCCGTCCACCGAGCTCGGCGCGCACACCGTGCTCGAGGCGCTCAAGCTCGCGCTCGCCGACCGCGACACCTGGTACGGGGACGCGGGCGACGGCGTGCCGCTCGACGTCCTCCTGTCCGCGGAGTACGCCGCCGCCCGCCGCGCGATGATCGGCGACCGCGCGTCCCACGACGTCCGCCCCGGCGACGTCGCGGGCCGCGACACCCCGGCGATGCCGCCCCTGCGCACGTCGTACGCCACGGACGTCCCGGCCGCCGCCCTGCCCGGCGCCCCGGCCGGCGGCCCCGCGGCCGGCGTGGGCGAGCCGACCGTCGTCGTCGGTGCGACCGCACCGCTGAACGGCGACGGCCTCGAGACCGATGCCACCGGCGCGACCCGCGGCGACACGTGCCACCTGGACGTCGTCGACCGCTGGGGCAACATGATCAGCGCGACGCCGTCGGGCGGGTGGCTGCAGTCCTCCCCCGCGGTGCCGGGACTCGGCTTCGCCCTCGGCACCCGGCTGCAGATGACCTGGCTGGACGAGTCCTCGCCGTCCGCCCTGGCGCCGGGCCGCCGGCCGCGCACCACGCTCACCCCGACGCTCGTGCTGCGCGACGGCGAGCCCGTGCTGGCGTGCGGGTCGCCGGGCGGCGACCAGCAGGACCAGTGGCAGCTCGCGTTCCTGCTGCGCGTGCTGGTGGGCGGCTACACGCCGCAGGAGGCGATCGACGCCCCCGCCCTGCACACGACGTCGGCGCCCGGGTCGTTCTGGCCGCGCACCTGGACGCCCGGCGGCGCCGTCGTCGAGGACCGGCTCGGCGCCGACGTCCTCGCCGGGCTGGCCGAGCGCGGCCACGTGCTCACCCTCGCCGGCGACTGGGCGCTCGGACGGCTCAGCGCCGTCACGCGCGACCCCGCCACCGGCGTGCTCGGCGCGGCGGCGAACCCCCGCGGGGCGCAGGGGTACGCCGCGGGCCGCTGATCCGGAACGACTCGAGCAACTGGCGAGGGGTGAATCCTCCGACCACGGAGGAGGGCGGCCCCGGCATGCCGGGAGCCGCCCTCCTCGTCCGTCGCGACAGGTCAGCCGAGCGTCACCGCGTCGAGCGCGTCGACCAGGCCGTCACCGAAGAACGAGTTCTCCTGCGGCGTCCCGACGCACACGGGCCCGGCGGTCGTGGTGCCGCAGGGCCGGTCGTCGGCCTGGTCGCGCACGGCCTGCTCGAGCTGGGCCGGCGTCCAGTCCGGGTGCGCGGACTTCATGAGCGCGAGCACACCGGCGACGTGCGGCGACGCCATGGACGTGCCGCTCTTGGTGTCCCACGTCCCGTTCAGCTCGGTCGAGACGATGGCGCTGCCCGGGGCCGCGACGTCGATCTTGCCGAGGCCGCGGTTCGAGAAGGAGCTCAGGGCCCCGGTGCTCGTGACGGAGGAGACCGTCACGACGCCGTCCGCCTCCGTCGGGATGTCCTCGCAGCCCGAGTTGATGGTGCGGTCCACGGCCGTCGAGTCGTTGGGGCTCGACGTGTCCCGGGTGTTGGCCGCCAGGTCCGTGGCCGAGTTGCCGGCCGCCGCGGCGTGCACGGCACCCCGGTCGGTGGAGAAGTCGATCGCCCGGCGCACGGCCTCCTTCGCCGCCGCCTGGTCGGGCTGGTCGTCGCACCAGTACTCGAACGGGTCGATGTAGTAGGAGTTGTTGGTGACGTCCACGCCGTGCAGGCCCGCCCACACGAAGCCGCAGACGGCGTACTCCGGGTAGATGAAGCCGTCGTCGTTGACGACCTTCACCGACGCCATCTTGACGCCGGGGGCGACGCCGACGATCCCGACACCGTTGTCGGCGGCGGCGATGGTGCCGGCCACGTGGGTGCCGTGGTCCGACGTGGTGGGCAGCCAGCCCGTGGCCGACGTGTCGGGGCGTCCCGCCGCCGTGCAGTTCACCGAAGCGCTCGTGTCGACCTGGGTCGCGAGGTCGGGGTGCGTGACGTCGATGCCGGAGTCGAGGACGCCGACGAGCACGTCCGGCGAGCCCGGGTTGATCTCGATGGCCTGGTCGGCTTTGATCATCGCCATGTCCCACTGGGTCGCCTCGCCCGGGTCCGGGACGGCGGCGGTGCCGGACCCGTCCTCGACCTCCACCCCGGGCTTCTTGGTGACCTTCGACTTCCAGGGGCCGCCCTTGGCCCCGGGGACATCGGCGGCGGCCTCGGGCGTGCCCTCGCTCACCGGGACGGTGCGGGTGACCCCGACGGACGCGACGGCGTGCCCGCGCGCGAGCCGCACGACGTCGGCGCGGAAGTCCGCGCGTGCCGCGTGCGCGACGACGACGCCGATCTCGGGCCACGACTGGACGACGACGCCGCCCGCCGCCTCGACGGCCCGCTCCGCGAGACGCGTCTGGCCGGGGTTCGCGTGCTTGGCGTTGACGACGTAGGAGAAGGTCTGGCCGTCAGGAGTGGCGACCGGGACCGGGGTGGACGGCGGTTCGGCTGCCGTGTCCCCGGCGGCCGCGGCGCTGCCGACGCCCGCGATCAGGAGGGCCGTGGCGGCGCCGACGGCGACCAGACGCGCGCGATGGGTGGTGCGCAGGTTCATGGTGTCCCCTTCGAGAGGTGCGGTGGTCGCCTCGTTGCGACCGTCAGGACGTGACGTTAGCCGTCAGGTCCGCGGAGCGCGCCCGAACGCGCGGTGTCGGACCGTCGTCCGACGCGCAGGTAACGCCCGGGTGAACACTTTTCGATCATCAGGAGACGCCGTTCAATTTCGCGCTTCAGCGCCTCGTGGTGCCCCTAATCTCGGTTTCCGTGAGCAGCCCGGAACACCCCTGGCGGCCATGCTCCCGCCGTGACGCGTGCACGGCACCGCATTCGTTTCTTGAGGAGGTCGTCGTATGACGGACGCTGTCGTGGTGGGCTCGGGATTCTTCGGCCTGACCGTCGCTGAGAGGCTCGCCGAACAATACGGAGCGAACGTCCTCGTGATCGACCGGCGCCACCACATCGGCGGCAACGCCTACAGCGCCCGGGAGCCGGAGACCGGCATCGAGGTGCACCAGTACGGGGCACACCTCTTCCACACCTCGAACGAACGCGTGTGGGAGTACGTGAACCGCTTTACGGCGTTCACCAGCTACGTGCACCGCGTGTACACCACCCACCGGGACGAGGTGTACCCGATGCCGATCAACCTCGGCACGATCAACCAGTTCTTCCGCTCGTCGCACGGACCTGACGCGGCCCGGGAGCTCATCGCCGAGCAGGCCGGCGAGCTCGCCGGCAAGGACCCCGAGAACCTCGACGAGCAGGGCGTGTCGCTCATCGGCCGGCCCCTCTACGAAGCCTTCATCCGGGACTACACCGCCAAGCAGTGGCAGACGGACCCCACCGAGCTGCCCGCGTCGATCATCAAGCGGCTCCCCGTGCGCTACACGTACGACAACCGCTACTTCAACGACACGTACGAGGGGCTGCCGGTCGACGGCTACACCGCGTGGCTCGAGCGGCTGGCCGACCACCCGCGCATCGAGGTCCGGCTCGAGACGGACTTCTTCGACCCGGATCAGCCGGTCAACAAGGCGGCGACGGTCGGCCAGGTGCCGGTCGTCTATACCGGGCCTGTCGACCGCTACTTCGAGTTCACCGAGGGCGAGCTGTCGTGGCGCACCCTGGACTTCGAGCAGGAGGTGCTTCCCGTGGGCGACTTCCAGGGCACCCCGGTCATGAACTACGCAGACCTGGATGTTCCGTACACGCGAATCCTGGAGTTCCGCCACTTCCACCCCGAACGCGACTACCATCGCGACAAGACCGTCATCGTGCGGGAATACTCCCGCTTCGCCGAACGCGGGGACGAGCCCTACTACCCGGTCAACACCTCGGCGGACCGCGAACGGTTGCAGCTGTACCGCAAGCACATCGAGGGCGAGAAGAACGTGTTCTTCGGTGGCCGGCTGGGAACCTACCAATACCTCGATATGCACATGGCGATCGGGGCCGCTCTCTCCATGGTCGACAACAAGCTCGACGCGGTGTTCGGGGGTAAGGCGTGACTCTCATGGAAGAACTCGACAGGGCCTCGGAGACGACGGTGGCGCGCCGCGTCGTGCATCAGGTGGTGCTGCCGCCCGATGCCGATCCCGACACGCTCCCGCTGTACGTCGACTTCACGATGGCGCGAGCGACCGAGGAGGCACACCCCGACGTCGCGCCCGCGGAGGCGGGAGCCGAGGTGCTGGGGCGCCGCTCGCTGCGTCTCGAGCATGGCCGCGAGGCCTCGTTCGGGTCGTACTTCGGCGCGTTCCCGGCCGGGTACTGGCGGCGCTGGACCGACGTCGACGAGGTGCGGCTCAGCATCCGGCTCTCGGGTGCCGCCACCGTGGCGGTGTACAAGTCGAACGCGCGCGGGAATCCCCAGCGGGTGCGTCTGATCCACAGCATGGACGGCGTCGTCGACGTCGACCTGACGCTCGCGTCCTTCGGCGACGGCGGGTGGTACTGGTTCGACCTCTACGCGTCCGACGGCGCCGTGACCCTTGAGTCGGCGGCATGGAGCGTCGCCGGGGCGCACGCCCGCAAGCAGGGCACGGCGTCCATCGCGATCACCACGTTCAACCGCCCCGAGTACTGCGTCGCGCAGCTGCGCGCGCTCGGCGAGGACGCCACCCTCAAGGACGTCGTGGACCGGGTCTACGTGGTCGACCAGGGCAGCAAGCTCGTCGAGGAGCAGCCCGACTTCCCCGAGGCCGCGTCGGTGCTCGGCGACCGGCTGTCGCTCGTGCGGCAAGGGAACCTCGGTGGGTCCGGCGGGTTCGCGCGCGGCATGGCGGAGACGCTGCAGGCCGGCGAGTCCGACTACGTCATGCTGCTCGACGACGACGTCGTCTCGGAGCCCGAGGGCATCGCCCGTGCGATCGCCTTCGGCGACTTCGCGAGGGTGCCCACGATCGTGGGCGGCCACATGTTCTCGATGTACGAGAAGTCCTGCCTGCACACCTTCGGCGAACGGGTCAACCGCTACTCGTTCTGGTGGGGCAAGATCGAGAACACGTCCGACCGGCACGACTTCTCGCTGCACCCGCTGCGGACCACCCCGTGGCTGCACCAGCGCGTCGACGTCGACTACAACGGCTGGTGGATGTCGCTGATCCCGGTCGAGGCGCTGCGCACGGTGGGCCTGTCGCTACCGGTGTTCATCAAGTGGGACGACGCCGAGTACAGCCTGCGGGCCGCCGACCAGGGCATCCCGACCGTCTCGCTGCCCGGGGCGGCCGTGTGGCACGTGCCGTGGGTCGACAAGGACGACGCGATCGACTGGCAGGCGTACTACCACCAGCGCAACCGCTGGCTCGCGGCCATGCTGCACTCGCCGTACCGCGGCGGTGGCGGGCTCCCTCGCGCGAGCTTCACCGGCGACGTCAAGCACCTGCTGCAGCTGCAGTACTCGGCCGTCGAGCTGCGGCTGCGGGCCCTCGAGGACCTGCTGCAGGGCCCCGAGCACCTGCACGCGACGATCGGCTCCACGCTGACCCAGGTGCGGGCGCTGCGCGCGACCTTCCCCGACGCCGTCGTGGAGAAGGACCCGGGCGCCTTCCCGCTCACCCGGCGCCACCGCCCCTCCCGCAAGGGCAAGGTGCCGTCGGCGCCCACGGGGGCCCCCAACGCGGTCGTCTCGGCGCTGACCGGGATGGCCAAGCAGCTGCGTGCGGTCCGGCCGGAGGCGCTCGAGGTGCCCGAGGAGCGCGTCGCGACGACCGC
The DNA here is from genome assembly GCF_040632295.1 of Isoptericola sp. NPDC019482. Lineage (NCBI taxonomy): Bacteria > Bacillati > Actinomycetota > Actinomycetes > Micrococcales > Promicromonosporaceae > Isoptericola > Isoptericola sp. NPDC019482. The sequence goes on along the minus strand of NZ_JBEYBQ010000024.1, from coordinate 47,786 downwards.
CGCCCGGTGGTGGCGCCTGTCGCACCTCGACTCCGCCGTCGTCACGTCGGCGGACGGCACCGGCGCCTCGATGTACGTGCGGGACCCGAAGAAGTTCCGGGCCTATCTGGTCCGCAGCATGCAGCTGCACCGGCAGCTGCGCAGCCAGTGGGGGCCGCTGAGCCGCCGGTACCGGGGGGCGATGCCGTCCTTCACCTCGGTCGAGGAGTGGCGCGCGACGTTCGACACCCACGGTGTGGACGAGAACCAGTGAAGACACGATGCGGGCACCACGCAGGCATCACGAGCAGGCAGGGACAATGCGCATGACGGATCCGGCGAAGACGTACGACGTCGCCATCCTCGGATGGTGGTACGGCAAGAACTACGGTTCGATCCTCACCTACTACGGGCTGAACCGCGCCGTCGAGAGCCTCGGCCGTTCGGTGCTCATGGTGCACGAGCCGCTCGGCTACAACGGCTACCGGGTGCACTGGCCCACCGACATCGTGTCGATGGACTTCGCCCGGCGCGTCGGGTACGAGCACACCGACCAGGAGCACTACTCCGCCCTGCCCCGCCTGAACGACGTCGCTCGTACCTTCGTCGTCGGCAGCGACCAGCTGTGGAACCCGCTGATCGGCCGCGTCAACGACGACCTCTTCCTGGACTTCGTCGGCCCGAAGAACGAGCGGGTGGCGTACGGCACATCGTTCGGGAACCGCGGCACCGAGAAGTTCAAGGTGCCGTTCGTCGCCAAGCACTCCGGACACCTGCAGCAGTTCAAGGCGATCTCCGTGCGCGAGGAGTACGCGATCGACACGGCGCGGGACGTCTTCGGCGTCAAGGCCTCGCTGGTCGTGGACCCGGTGTTCCTGCTGCCCCAGGACCACTACAGCGACCTGGCGGACAAGGCGACGGTCAGCCCCGAGGGCGACTACCTGGCGGTCTTCTTCCTCGACCCGAGCGCGGAGAAGAAGGCCGTCGCGCAGGCGATCGCGGACAAGCTGGGCTTCGACAAGATCGTGATCATCCCCAACCCGGACGAGGGGCGCGAGAAGGTCACGGCCCTGTTCGCGGACGAGCCGCGGGCCGAGGTCCTGGCCGAGGACGCCCCGGAGAACTTCCTGCGCGCCTACCGTGACGCCGGCTACGTGGTCACGGACAGCTTCCACGGCTCGGCCTTCTCCGCGATCTTCGAGAAGCCGTTCTCCTCGATCTACAACGCCAAGCGCGGAGCCGACCGGTTCAAGAACCTCCTGGCGTCGTTGGGCTTCGGCGACCAGCGCCGCGTCCTCGAGACCGACACGACCGCGACGATCGCCGAGAACCCGTACGTCACCCGCGACATCGACTTCACCAAGGCGCGCGAGTACATCGAGTCCGGCCGAGCCTCCTCGCTGGAGTGGTTGAAGGCCGCGCTCGACCCCGGCACGCCGGGCTCCGCCGCGATCCGCCCCTTCCAGCGGTTCACGCTGACGAACCCCGAGTTCGCCGCGAGCAGCAACGCCTGGCGCATCTCCCGGAAGGCGACCGGCACCCGCCTGAAGGTGGCGCGTGGCGGCTCGGTGCTCGGCAATCTCGTCTGGACCGATCTTCCGGAGGTGCTGACCCAGGGGTCGGCGTACCAGCTGACGCTGGACTGGACCCCCCGGACCGACGCCCGGACCGTCAACGTCCACGTCCGCAACCCGGAGACCGGCAGCTTCCGCGTCGTCGGCAGGGTGAACCTCCCCGAGGGGGCGCCGGAGGCACGGCAGGACACCGTCACGTTCCAGGTGCCCGACCCGGGCTTCAGCCAGGTCATGCTGGGCGCGGTGCACTTCTCCGGACGCCGGGCAGGCGCCGAGATACGGAGCATCGCGCTCCAGGAGATCCCCGCCGGTGTCGCCGCCCAGGCGCGACGCAAGGCCGGGAAGACCCCTGCTCAGGGGTTCGCCAAGCAGGCGATGGCGCTCGCCCTCGCGGACCAGGAGCGGCAGGTGCGCTCCTACGAGACCGCGCACAAGGCCAGCAAGGTCTCCGGGGCCCGGGCACGGATGATCTTCCACGCCCACGCGATCGAGAAGGGCCTGAGCCGCAGCAACTTCCGCCCCGGCTTCGGCAAGATCGCCGTCCCGGGGCTCGCCAAGGAGATGAACGCCTGGCTCTCGTCGGGGTACAGCACGGACGACCCGTACGTGCAGAGCTCCGCGGCCGTGATGAAGACCTACTTCGACCGGCACGACGCGCTCAGGACCGACGTCTCCGCCTTCCGCCAGCTCTTCTCGGGGGCGGCGCAGGACCTCATCGACACCACCCGGCACCACGAGGGCGGTGTCCTGCCCGCCGCGCAGATCCGCGAGATCCGCCTCGAGACGGACGACCACCGCGGCTTCCTCGACGTCGTCTACGGGCGGCGCAGCGTACGCGAGTTCACCGACGAGCCCGTCAGCGACGAGGCCGTCAGCAGGGCCGTGCAGATCGCGATGCAGTCGCCCTCGGTGTGCAACCGCCAGGCCGCCCGGGTGCACCAGTTCGAGGATCCGCAGGTCATCAAGTCGGTGCTGGACATCCAGGGCGGCTTCAACGGCTACGAGATGCCGCCCCGCCTGCTGCTGGTCACGGCGGACCTCGACGCGTTCCTGTTCGCCCCGGAGCGCAACCAGCCGTTCGTCGACGGCGGGCTGTTCATGATGTCGCTGCTGCTCGGCCTCACCGAGTCGGGCCTCGGGTCGTGCTCGCTCAACACGGCGATGGGGAGCGCCAAGGAGTCCGCGATCCGCAAGATCATCGACATCCCCGAGAACGAGGTCTTCATCTCGTTCGTCGCCGTCGGCCACTACGACCAGCAGGTCCTGGTGCCGAGGTCGAAGCGGACCCACGTGCAGGACGTGCTCGTCCGGCACACCGCCGGCTGATCCTGCGACGACCGCTGCCGGTCGAGGCTGTCGGGCCCGAGGACCCGACGGCCCGACCGGCAGCGGCGCGCTTCAGCCTTCCGCGGTCCGCAGCGCGGCCCGGACGCCGTCGGTGACCTCCGGGGTGAGGGTGCGCGCGAACGTCGCGGTGAGGTGGCCGTGGTCGAAGTACGCGATCACACCGCCGATGACGGGATGGCAGACGTCGTCGTCGCACATGAGGTCGGTGACCTCGCGGACGGTCACGAGGCCGGACGTGTCGGCGCGGCCCGCCGCCGCGAGCGGGTCGGGCTCGAGCGCCTGCGACGGCGGCGCCCCGCAGTCGTCCCAGGAGACCGGCCCGGTGGCGAGACAGTCGGGGACGTCGTCGGGCATCGCGGGGGTGTCGCGAAGCACGAGCACCGGGATGCCCGCGTCGGTGAACGTGGCCAGCGTGCGGGCGTAGGCGGCCTGCGCCGCGTCGGTCTGCTCGGCCTCCGGCACGTCCGCGAGGAGCTGGTTGGTGCGCGCCGACATGATCACCAGGTCGTAGCCGCCGGAGACGACGGAGTCGACCGCCCAGCGCGTGGTGTCGAGGCAGTTCTGCGCGTCGTCCGCGGCCGCGTAGTCCAGGAGCTGCTCGACGGGGTAGCACGACGACTGCAGGTACGTGTCGACCTGCCAGTCCCCCGCGTCCTCGCCGGCCTCCAGCGCCGGCGCCCAGTGGCCCGCGTGCGAGTTGCCGAGCAGCGCGACCCGCACCGGGGCGTCGCCGCTGCCGTAGGTGCAGCTGTTCCGGGTCGTGAACGGCGGGTCGTTCCAGCAGTCGTCCGCGTACACGGCGGGCTTGTCCTGCGCCGCGGCCTCCGGCGGCGTGAGCAGACCGCGCACGTCGCACGACGGGTCACGGACCGAGCCCGCCCCCGCGCACTCACCGGCGTCGGCGACCCGAGCCGGGGCGGACGCGATGGCCTCGCGCGCGCGTTCGTCGGAGGCCGAGGCCGCCGAGACCCCCCAGACCGCGGAGACGCCCACGCACACCGCAAGCAGGCCGAACGTCGCCGCACGACGCCCCACCAGCAGCGGCTGACGGCGCAGCGGTTCCTCGACCCAGCGCTTGGTCACGGCCGCGAGGAGCAGCGAGGCGACGACGACGCCGACCAGCTCGGCGGCGCCCAGCTCGTGCCCGAGCGCGTAGGGCACGACGACGATCAGCGGCCAGTGCCACAGGTACACGCTGTAGGAGACGTCGCCCAGCCACTGCACCGGGCGCAGCGCGAGCAGGCCGCCCGGACCGCCGCGCGCGCCGTCGGCCGCCGCCGCGATCACCAGCGCCGTGCCCACCGTGGGCAGCGCTGCGGCGACGCCGGGGAACGGCGTCGTGCCGTCGAAGAGGAGCACCGCCGCCACCACGGCCACGAGTCCCGCCCACGCCGACGCCGCCCGCACCGGAGCCGGCAGCCGCCACGGGCGCGCGGTCACCGCCGCCGCGACCAGCCCGCCGAGCGCGAGCTCCCACAGCCGCGTCGTCGTCACGAAGTACGCCGCGGTCGGGTTCGTCGCCGTCAGGTGCACCGACCACCCCAGCGACACGACGACGACCAGCCCCACCACCGCCGTCGGCACCCACCTGCCGCTGCCGCGAAGGCGCACCGCGAGCAGGACGGCCAGCCCGATCAGCACCGGCCACAGCACGTAGAACTGCTCCTCGACCGACAGCGACCAGTAGTGCTGCACGGGCGACGCCAGCTCGTCGGCGGCCAGGTAGTCCGTCGCCGACGACGCCAGCGCCCAGTTCTCGACGTAGAGCGCCGCCGCCGCGACCTCCCGCGCCACGCGGGCGTGCACCGTCGACGGCAGCCACAGCAGCGTCGCCGCCAGCGTGGCCAGCAGCACCACCGTCGCCGCAGGGATGAGGCGCCGCACCCGGCGCGCCCAGAACTCGAGCAGGTCCCCCACGCCGCGCACCGGCCGGCGCAGCAGGTGCGACGTGATGAGGAAGCCCGAGATCACGAAGAAGACGTCCACCCCGACGTAGCCGCCCGTCACCGTGCCCGGCAGCAGGTGGTAGACGAGCACCGCGCTCACCGCCAGCGCCCGCAACCCCTGCACGTCGGTGCGGACCTCCGCGCGCGGGCGCGCGGGCGCGGACACGCGCTCGGGTGCGCCGGTGGGTGCGGACACAGCTGCTCCTTCAGGGGGTCACGGATCCGAGGGGTCGTCTCGCGGCCCATCCGTCGACCCTGTCCCGGGACGAACCGGCTCGCGACGATAGCCTATGGACCATGCGTGGAATCATCCTGGCCGGTGGGAGCGGTACCCGGCTGCACCCGATCACCCTCGGGGTGAGCAAGCAGCTCGTGCCGGTCTACGACAAGCCGATGATCTACTACCCGCTGTCGACACTCATGCTCGCCGGCATCCGCGACGTGCTGGTGATCACCACGCCGCACGACGCCGAGCAGTTCCGGCGGCTGCTGGGCGACGGGTCGCAGTTCGGCATCTCGATCTCCTACGCGGTGCAGCAGGTGCCCAACGGGCTGGCGCAGGCGTTCGTGCTCGGCGAGGAGTTCATCGGCACCGACGCCGCAGCCCTGGTGCTGGGCGACAACATCTTCTACGGACAGGGGCTCGGAGACCAGCTGCAGAAGTACACGACCCTCGACGGCGGGGCCGTGTTCGCCTACCGGGTCGCCGACCCCACCGCGTACGGCGTGGTCGAGTTCGACGCCGACGGTCGCGCCGTGTCGCTGGAGGAGAAGCCCGCACACCCGAAGTCGAACTACGCCGTGCCGGGCCTGTACTTCTACGACAACGACGTCGTCGAGATCGCGAAGGACCTCGCGCCCTCAGCACGCGGCGAGTACGAGATCACCGACGTCAACCGCGCCTACCTCGAACGCGGCGACCTGCACGTGGAGGTGCTGCCCCGCGGCACGGCCTGGCTCGACACCGGCACGTTCGACTCCCTGCTCGAGGCGTCCGACTTCGTCCGCACGATCGAGAGCCGCCAGGGCCTCAAGGTCGGCGCACCCGAAGAGGTCGCCTGGCGGCGCGGCTTCCTGACCGACGACGAGCTCCGCCAGCGGGCCGAGAAGCTCACCAAGTCCGGCTACGGCACCTACCTGCTCGGCCTGCTCGACGGGTGACGGCCAGGGTGTACCACCCGCGCCGTCGGTGGCACACTTGAGATATGCCCACGACCAATCCCCGAACCCAGGTGACGCACACCGCACCGGTGCGCCACGCGCTGGACGTCGCGGCGAAGCGATGGCCGGGCGAGAAGCAGAGCGTGCTGCTGACTCGCCTCATCGAGGCAGGCGCCGAGTCGATCGAGTCGACGGCGAAGAGCGACAGCGAGGCCCGACGCCGCAAGGCGCGTGAACTCGCCGGAAAGTACGAGGGCGTCTACGGCCCCGGCTACCTCGACGAGCTGCGTGAGGGCTGGGAGTGATCGTCCTCGACGCCAGCGTCGTGATCGCCTATCTCGAGCCCACCGACGCCCATCACGAGAGCGCGACGGAGCTCGTCGTCGACCTCGTGGCCGACGGCGAGCACGACCTGGTCCTCCACCCGCTCACCGCGGCCGAAGTCCTCGCGGGGTTCGTGCGCTTCGGGACGGAGGAGCAGGCCTGGGCGGACCTCGCCTCCATCGGGTTCGTCGTCCGCGGTCTCGGCGAGGGACCTGCCGCCGCGCTGCTGATCGCTCGGACGCGGATGCAGAGCCGCCTGAAGATGCCCGACGCCGTGGTCCTGGCCACCGCCCTGCACCACGGGGGCGTGGTCGCGTCCTATGACGACGCGCTGCGGGCGGCAGCAGGGAAGCACGGCGTCTTGTACGCCGCGGGTGAGGTCCGCTAGATGTACTGACCCGGGACGTCCGCGCTACTCCCCGAGGACCTCGGCCGCGGCGGCGTCCCAGCGTTCCGCCCAGTCGCCGATCGGCGCGACCCCGGCCGCGCGCAGGGCGTCGTGGCCCAGCACCGAGTACGCGGGCCGGGGCGCGGGGCGCACGAACGCGTCGCTGGTGGTGGGCTCCAGCGGGGTGGTCAGGCCCGCGGAGGCGAGGATGCGGCGGGTGAACCCGAACCACGACGTCTGCCCCGAGGCGGTGCCGTGGTACGTCCCCGCGGGCGCATCGGCTTCGACGATGCGGACGATCAGGTCGGCGAGGTCGCGCGTCCAGGTGGGCTGCCCGACCTGGTCGTCCACCACCGCGAGGCGGTCCTTCTCCGCGCCCAGGCGCGCCATCGTCTTCGGGAAGCAACCGCCGTGCGCCCCGTACAACCACGCCGTGCGCACGATCAGGTGGTCCGGCGCCTGCGCGCGCACGGCCCACTCCCCCGCGGCCTTCGTCCGCCCGTACGCCGACACGGGCGCGAGCGGCGCATCCTCGGCGTACGGGGCGGTGGCGGCTCCGTCGAACACGTAGTCCGTGGACACCTGCACCAGGCGGGCGCCCGCCGCGTGCGCAGCCCGCGCCAGGTTCGACGCCCCCGTCGCGTTCACGCGGAACGCGTCCGCCTCGCGCACCTCGGCGTCGTCCACCGCCGTCCACGCCGCGCAGTTCACCACGACGTCGAACCCACCCACCGCGGCCAGCACGGCGTCCGCGTCCGTCACATCCAGATCCGCCCGGCCCAGCCCGACGACGTCCGCACCCGCGTCCCCGAGACGCGCCAACAGATCGGCGCCCAGCATCCCGCCCGCCCCGACGACCAACCAACGGCGGTGGGCAGAAGGAGAAGCGGCAGCAGGGGTCGTCTCGGTCACCGTAGGATCCTACGGGCCCGCGACCAGGCCCAGCCGAACCATCAAGGAGTCCCCGTGCAGATCCGCGAGCTGACCGTCCCCGGCGCCTACGAGATCACCCCCAAACAGCACGGCGACCCCCGCGGCGTCTTCCTCGAATGGTTCAAGGCCGGCCCCTTCACCGACGCCGTCGGCCACCCCCTCGACCTGCAACAGGCCAACGCGTCCGTCTCCGCCGCCGGCGTGCTGCGCGGCATCCACTTCGCCGACGTCCCACCCGGCCAGGCCAAGTACGTCACCTGTCCCAAGGGCGCCGTCCTCGACGTCGTCGTGGACATCCGCGTCGGCTCCCCCACCTTCGGGCAATGGGACTCCGTACTGCTCGACGACGTCGACCGCCGCGCCATCTACCTCGGCGAAGGCCTCGGACACGCCTTCATGTCCCTCGAAGACGACTCGACCGTGCTCTACCTGTGCTCCACCGGCTACAACCCCGGCCACGAGCACGGCATCCACCCCCTGGACCCCGAGGTCGGCATCCAGTGGCCCACCACCGCCCGCGACGGATCACCCCTGGTCGCACAACTGTCCGACAAGGACACCGCCGCCCCCACCCTCACCGAAGCCAAGGCCCAAGGCCTGCTGCCCACCCACGACACCGTCCAGGACTACCTCACGTCCCTGCGCGCCTGACGCGCCAGGACGAACGAGGACACCGACGCCGAAGGGCTGCTCCGGAACGACCGCGCAACGCGGTCCCGGAGCCCTTCGACGTCTCTTGCCCTGCCTACTGCCCGGTGCGGGCGTACTTCGCCTCCACGGCTGCCTTCGCCGGGCGCCACCAGCCCTCGTTCTCCCGATACCAGTCGACCGTCGCCGCCAGACCCGAGCGGAATTCGGTGAACCGCGGGGCCCAGCCCAGCTCCTCACGCAGCCTCGACGCGTCGATCGCGTACCGCAGGTCGTGCCCCGGCCGGTCGGCGACATGGTCGAAGTCGTCCGCGTCCCGCCCGAACAGCTCGTTCAGCGTGCGCACCACCTCGAGGTTGCTCGTCTCGCCGTCAGCGCCGATGAGGTACGTCTCCCCCACCCGGCCACGGTCGATGATCGCCCACACCGCCGTATTGTGGTCATGCACGTGGATCCAGTCCCGCACGTTCAACCCCGCCCCATACAACCGGGGCCGGATCCCGTCGATCAGGTTCGTCACCTGCCGCGGGATGAACTTCTCCACGTGCTGGTACGGGCCGTAGTTGTTCGAACAGTTCGAGATCGTCGCCTCGACACCGAACGAGCGCACCCAAGCACGCACCAGCAGGTCCGACCCGGCCTTCGTCGACGAGTACGGGCTGGACGGGTTGTACGGCGTCGAGGGGCTGAACCTCTCGCCACCCTCCAACGGCAGGTCCCCGTACACCTCGTCCGTAGAGATGTGGTGGTACCGCACCCCGTGGCGGCGCACCGCCTCCAACAACGTGAACGTGCCCGCCACGTTCGTCTGCACGAACGGCGACGGGTCCGTCAACGAGTTGTCGTTGTGCGACTCCGCGGCGAAATGCACGACGACGTCCGCGTCCGCGACCAGACCGTCCACCAGGTCTGCGTCCGTGATCGACCCCTCGACAAAGTTCACCCGGTCCGCCACCGGCGCCAACGACGACCGATCCCCCGCATACGTCAACGCATCCAGCACCGTCACCACTGCGTCCGCACGCTCCGCCACCGTCTGCTGGACGAAGTTCGCCCCGATAAAGCCGGCGCCACCGGTCACTAGAACACGCATGGATTACCTCTCACACCGCAGAAACGCTCTCAACCCGATCACCATCTCGCACAACTCGACGTCGCGCCTACTCGGCCACCGCTCGAAGCAGGTCACCACGAAATCGGGCCACATCAAACGTGAAATTTGAAGTGAATGCCTGCAACGAGAACCTACCTTCCGGCATGGGCAACTCAGACTTGCCCCAGAAGTAGTGCAGCGGATTTTCGTTCACCGCACCGATGAGCTTCTCGTTGGCCGCGTCATAACTACTTCCGGACACCATGATAACCGTAGCGGAAGGAGCGAACATCATATTGAACATTCCACTCCCACCAAAACCGGCAATCACACGGGCGCGTCGAAAGAACACATGTTGAACGGCGTACGGGTAATCTTCAGGGAACAAAATGCTGAAACCTTGGGCCTCGAAGAACGCCTCAACCTCAGCCACATTCGTGCAGTCGCGCTTGCCCCCCGGCCGACGAGAGATAAAAATCTTCTCGCCAAACTCGGGAGCATCAACAGTCGGAAGCCCCTCGCTTAGCTCCCGCCAAACATTTTTCAATGCCGGGGATGCATAATGCGGGTTCTCCAGCTCAGGCGATCCTGCATAGAGCGTCTCGATCTCGACCTCTTCGCGCGGGCCGACAACCACAGCCTCACCGAGGTCGATACCGAGCGCACTGAAGATCGTGCGCTGAAAACCTGGCACGTCGGGCGAATTGCTCGATACCGAGACGAGCGGACGAATCGTCGGATCGATCCTCTTCGCTGCCCGCCAACCCCAAACACGCGAAAGGACGTCCGTCGTAATATGACCAAAATGTCCAGGAAGTTCTGTGTCGAAATAGTAGAACGACCCTTCAAGGACGCGACGCTCCGAGGGGATCGTCTCATCCTTGAACGCCCCCATCCAAGCGGTCGCGTACTCCATCTGCCGATTATTGAGATTGCGCTGATGAGGATGGCGCCAGGAATCGGGGAGCACATAGTCCCCCATCCGAAGTATCTGACGTGCGCTCGCAATCGCCCCGCGGTAGCGCCGTAAATAGAGTTCGGGAACCTCAAACTCCGTGTGGCCCGACGCAAAGGGGCCGTCCCCATATGAGTGGACAGGCTCGGCGCTCTTGAATCGATCAGCGGGACGCAGTTGAACTACCGACGCGCGATCCTCCTTCGCATCCTTACCGAGCCGCGCCGACAGTATCCCATCAGTCGCCCAGTCGCGGAGCTTCACGTAATGTTGTCGCGCCTTTACCAGGCGAACGAGTCCCCCTTCGATCTGAAACGACTTCACTGCATTGGCGAGGGCCCGATCGACTCCGCGAACACGTTCTCGCGCAGCGATTGACATCGTCTCGAGCGCGACTAGCGTTCGGAGGACGTCGATAATCGTCTCAGATTCACCCGAGTGAACTCCAGGATGACCCGAGTCAAGCGACCCTACGATAAAGAGACCGTCCTCCGGGAGCAGATACAGGAGATGTCGCAGTGAGCTCACCTTCTGGCCGCGAGTTCTGCCGAGGTCGATTATGACATCTGGCCTCTGCTCCCGGACCTCGGACCCCATGCGTGTGGCGAGGTCCTGCGCGTGGACCACCGTCACGCGACATTCCTCGGGGGCGACGGTCTCCGTCGGATCATTAGTCACGTAGACGCGCACGTGCGCCTCAGGGAATCGCTCGACCAACGGCCGCTCGGTGCCCGACTCATAATCGGTCAGCAGAAGGACTATCCGTGCCGGATCAGGCAGGACTGAAGCCACCGCGTCGGATGCGCGGACGAGTTCCGTGAGCGTGCGCTCACGCAGTCGATCTGTCACTACGGACAATCCTCCAAGAATGCCGCCCCTAAACGCCGCTCGGCACGCTTCGCGCCGAGCATGGATTCCTTAGATTGACTCAAGCACACCTGCCAACTCCTCACCGAGAGCGGCGAGCGGGAACTCCCAGCTGGAATAGTAGGCCTCTTCGCTCCAACCATCCTTTGGATGAGATACATCTGGGTCGCCCCAGAAATAATGGGTGTCGAATCCGAGAGCTAGCGACATCAGATGCTCATAACGTGCGGTATAGGCATGGTGAGTCAGAACAATTAGCGTACTTATCTGCGATGATAGTATCACGTTGTACAGGGCCGAACCCGCGAATCCAGCGACCACGCGAGCATTCGCAAATATCGCGGCCTGCTCGTGATGCGAGAAGTCCTCGGGATAGACGATAGAGAAGCCGTGGTGCGCGAAGATCGTCTCTACCTCTGCTGCATTCCGGCAGGTCCGATTACCATGTCGTTCCGCACGCCGGCTCACAAAAATCTTGGTCGAATCCCCTGCGGAACCGCCAGTCAGTCCATCCCGGAGTCGTGCCCAGGTTTGAGTGATCAGCGGATTTACAAAGTACGGATCGACATTCTGCCAGAGGGAGCTTCCGGTGACAATTGAGTTGATCCGGACTGGTTCATCGACCCACACAATATCTTCGGAGGGGATCCCAAAGGCTTCGAAAAGGGTTTTCTCTATCACAGGCTTCCGCTCGTTGGGAAAACGTCGACGGAAGATTGCCTTGATTGAAGGGTCGTCCGCCTTCGCTCGATGCCACCCCCACATTCTCGATACCACTTCGGACATAATATGCCCGAAGTGGCCGCTGTGCCAGCAGTCGAGGTGGTAGTACGATCCGTCAAGCGACGTGGCGGCACGCACCTGCTGTGGAATACGCGCGAAGTCACGATCGGCTTGAACAATTCGAGGGTTTGCGAGCGTTGGCGCTGTCGGATAGCGATATGAGGCCGGAAGTATGGAAGCATCCGAATAGAGCAGTGAGTTCGATCCGATGTAGATCTCGCCTTTATACCGCAGCAAGTTTGCTTCCGGATACTCCAAGCTTGACGCCATGTGAGCAACAGGGGCGGGCGCACCGTGGTGGGTCACAGCCCCCATAGCGGTGAGCACTCCCCCCTTCACGGTTTCAATCGCCTCGACCGTGGTCGCCTCATTCCGCGTTGGAAGGAACCTGGCCACATTGGAGTCTCGGAGTTTCGCATAGTGGCGGTGCCTCTTCTGGATCAATACTCCCGTTCGATCAACGCTGATCTGTGCAGTCGAAGCCACCAGCTCACCGAGGCGGCCGCCGGGGAGCTCGCCGTCCCCTCCCGCCGTGTATGTGTCCAGAAACGCGCGAGTCGTTTTTATCAGCGCACGCGTCCTGCCGTTGGCTTCATCCGGTCTGGGGCTAACGACGAAGTACCACCCGCGGGGTTTCAAATGGAAGAACAGCTTGGCGAAGGGTTCCTCTGCCCTCTCGAGCGAGACTCCCAGCATGTCGATGATCGCGTCGAACGGACCTGTCGCCAACATCTGGCGATGTACCGCTCGGAAGTTCCTTGCACGAAGCCATCGGACCGATGTCTCGTCGATGGGCCATTCGCTGTACTCCTCTGGGGAGATGAGCACAACGTCGGCGCCTCGTTCCCGGCCAAACGCCCGGGCCGCCTCTTCTACTGGAGCCGTCGTTGCGTCCGCCAGGACGGCCACCAGCGGCACTTCAGTACCCAGGACTCGTGCCAGTCCCCGTAGCGCTTCGATGAGCGAGCTCGCAGACTCGCCAGGCAGAGGGGTCCCCTGTGTCTCGTACCTCTTGGCTCCGATGTCAGCGGCTGACGAGGGCGTCTGTTTCGCGTCGATCCCACCGTTGGCGACGTACGCGGCCCGCGCGTCGCGCCTGCCCAGCCTCCCCATTCGGCTCATGACCCGAGCCGGTGGGTGGCTTCGGAGTCTTTGCCTCGGAGGGTCGCGCGCGCCCCCGGGTACGTGATCAGCGTTTGCACCGGGGTAGTTTAGCGATCAGAGGCCTGTGCCACCCAGGCCTCGCCCGGAATCACCCACAGGCGGGTTGTGACCTAGTTCGTCCCCTGGCGCGGCTGCTCGTGGACCGCCCGCGGCTCTCGCGTCAACGCACGACGGCGACTTCTTTTGGCTTCAAGCCGTCACCGCCCTAGCCTTCTCTGGTCTCGGTCACTCCGTCAGAGCCCTCCGGAGGTGGCGACCGTTGGCCACATCCAGTGCGAGGAAGGGATGAGGGTGCGATTGCTCCGCGACCTCCAGACGTTGACCGGTTTGGTTCGTGACGCCATCTCTCGTCGCCACGCCCGCGCACGATGGGACCGGCACCTGGCGTCCCGGCCGGCGGCCGACCAGCCCTTCGAAGCCGTCATCCACTTCGCGGACACGCCGGTGAACATCTACCAGCTGCGCCAGTGGTACGAGCCGATGCGCCGGCTCGCCCAGCTGCACCCCGTCGCGGTGATCACCGGCGACGTGGAGTCGGCCGCGCTCCTCGCGGACGAGTGCCCGCTTCCGGTGGTCCTCCACCCGACGGTCGGAGAGACGGAGCGGTGGCTGCGGACGCAGCGGGTCGGGATCGTGTTCTACGTCAACCAGAACGCGCTGAACTTCCGCATGCTGCGGTTCCGCGACCCCGCCCACGTCTTCATCAGCCACGGTGAGTCCGACAAGGACTACATGGCGTCCAACCAGCTCAAGGCCTACGACCACACGTTCATCGCCGGGCAGGCGGCGTACGACCGCATCGGGCGGCGCCTCGTCGACTTCGACCGCGACAAGCACCTGGTGCGCGTCGGCCGCCCCCAGGTCGACGTCGAGCATCCCGGCCCGGACCTGCCCGACGACGCGCGGACGGTGGTCCTCTACGCCCCGACCTGGGAGGGCGACCGCCCGACGATGGAGTACTCGTCGCTCCGGTCGCACGCGCTCCCCCTGCTCGACGCGCTCCTCGCGACCGGCCGGCACCGCGTCGTCTACCGCCCGCATCCGCGCACGGGCGCTTTCGACCCGTCGTACCGGGCGCTGCACGAGACCCTCGTGCGGAAGCTGGAGTCGGCGAACCGCGCGGATCCCGCGGCCGCCCACGTCTTCGACGCCGACTCGCCGTTCGGCTGGCACCTCGACGCCGCCGACGCCTGCGTGTGCGACATCTCCGCGGTCGCGTTCGACTGGCTCGCCACGGGCAAGCCGCTGCTCCTCACCGAACCCGCGTCACCCGCGGCGGAGGTCGACCGGGACGGCCTGGCGGGCAGGCTCGGCACCTTCCCGGCCGATCGCGCCGGGGACGTCGTCGAGGAGCTCGAACGAGCCGCCGGCTACGACCAGCGCGCCCGCTATGCCGCGATCGTCGAGCACTACTTCGGGGACGTCACGCCGGGCGCGTCGCTCGGGCGCTTCCTCGACGCGTGCGACCGCATCCTCAGTCGCCGCGCACGGCTCGCCGCGCACGACCCAGAGCACGGCGCAGCACGGTAGCCGGGGCCGCAGGCGAGGGCTCCACCCGGGGGGCCTGCGCGGCCCGGGTCCGCGGCGCGGCCTGGGCGCGGTTGGCAACCTTCCTCGCGCGTCCGAGCTGCTCCGCGATCACGTCGATCGCGAGGTCGAGGACGGCCGCGTCGGGCACGTCGTCGGGGTGCGTCGCGCCCTCGGGCAGGCGCGACGACGTCAGGTCGGCGAGGTCTCCGTGGACCGCGCACCCGAACCCTTCGATCGCCGCCACCGAACGGCCCGACCGCGCACGCACGTCCGCGATCCGCTCGGGCGACATCGTGATCCGACCACCGCGATGGTCCAGGAGGATCCCGTGCGACAGGTGGCTCTGGATCCACTTGCGCGGCCCGTTCCAGGGCGGCGGGGTCGCGTCGATCGCGTCCAGCAACCGGGGGCCTGCGAGCTGCAGCAGGCGGGCCGCCTCGACGCTCAGCGACTGCCTCGCGAACTTCACCTCCGCCGAGCACCACTCGGGGCTCAGCCCGCACGCGTCCGCGAACCGGTGCCACAGGATCTCCGACGGCGCCCCGCGCGGCGGGATCGTGACAACGTGGAGCCGCTCCGCCGGGACGGACGGCGTCCACCGCGCCAGCACCTCGGCCGGGTCGATGTCCCACCAGCCCCAGCGGAAGTCGTCCTGGTCGAGCTTGTCCACGAACTCGTCGATCTGGGTGGAGTCCCCGAGCTTGAGCGTCTCCTGCCACGCGGCGGGCACCTGGTCGACGAGGTCGCGCGCCGTCAGGACGACATGCACCTCCCCGACCTCGTCGAGTCGCCGCACCGCTTCCGCGGTGCGCTCCGGGCCGGCCATCCCGAACCACTCGTTCGTGATGATCGCCGGCCCGTCCCAGGCCGCCACCTCGGCCAGGAGGCCCTCCCACCGCTCCGCATAGGTGTCGTCGGGCCCGTTGCGCATGCCGATCGCCGCCAGCGCGTGATCGTCGGCCCTGTCCGACGGAAGGAGCACTCCGCGTTCCGCGAGGCGGCGCTTGTTGCCGAACAGGAGCGCCTGCAGGAACGTGGTGCCCGATTTCGGCGTGCCGATGTGGATGGTGACCCGCGATGCCATGCGGTCCTACTCCTGTCCGATCCCGTCGAGCAGGTTCTCCCACGCCCGGCGGTAGTTCCTTCGAGAATGCGACCTGAGGATCGCCCGTGACGCGCGGCTCATCCGTCGCAGCTTCGCCGGCGAGGACAGCAGCCGGGCCATCGCCTGCCCCAGTCCCTCGACATCGCCGTCCTCGGCGAGGTATCCGTTGACGCCGTCCTGGATGAGGTCCCGGGCCCCATACCGGTAGTCGTACGAGGCCACCGGGGTCCCGACGGACAACGACTCACAGGTCGACAACCCCATGCCCTCGGTGAGGGACGACGACACGGAGAACAGCGCCCGGGAGTACACGTCCAGCGGCTTCGCCGTGTAGCCCTTGAACTCCACCCGCTCCGCGAGCCCCGCCGACGCGGCGTGCGTCTTCAGCCGCTCCAGGTCCTCACCCGAGCCCCAGACCTCCAGATTGACGCCCGGGTACGCGGCGGCGATGGTCCCGAACGCGTCGATAGTGTCCTGCACGCGCTTGACCGGGACGAGTCGGGTCACGACGGCGATGTTCCTCCGACGGCGCGGGAGCCGGTAGCGCCACGGCGCGGAGACCGGGTGCGGGACGACAGTCATGTTCGGCAGCTCGCCGTAGTGCTCCTCGATGTCGGCCCGCTGCCGGTCGGTCAGCACGACGACCGCGTCGAACTTCTCGGCACGGCGCAGTGCGGAGTCGTTGTACGTGGCGAGGGCATGGACGTCCTGGTAGGGCGCGGCCAGGTGCGTGCTGTGGATCGCGCAGACCGACGTGATGTCGGAGCTGTGGGGGTTCTGCACCACCAGCCCGTCGAGCCGGCGGTCCTCGGACACGAAGACCGGGCGGACCGCCTCCCGGTGCAAGTACTGAATCCAAGCAGCCCGAAAAGCGAACTCGGTAGGAAAGTCCGTGGTGATGCCGTCGCTGCCATGCACCCGGTGGCGGGCGGGGCGACCCTTCTCATAGCCGACGTCAAGAAACAAGCGTCCCCGTGCCGTACGGTAAGCGCGGTTGGAAATAGTGTCGCCATCAGCGGCGTAGGCGGTCTCGACCCTCAAACGCCACTGCCTGTCGTAGTTCGAGTGGACACGCCGAACACCGTCGCGGAACTTGTCGGAATGCGCCAGTGATCCGTCGGGGCGGGTCACGAAGCGCTCCCGAACTACTCCGTCACGCCGACGCTCCCATACACCGGCGCGTACGAGTTCGAGATCGATGTCGGCGGCCCCCGCGAACGGCGTCACCGTTGACGAGTCGGCCAAATCCTCGCCTGCATAATGCTCGAAGATATTCAGATGGCGTACCCGTCGGTCAAGCTGACTCTTGGAGGCCCAGCCCGCCCAGACCTTCCTATAGTCGAGGCGATAGTTGAAAGTCAGGACCGCCACCTCGTTTCCGGAGCGTGACAGTTCGTTGGCGCGTAGAAACGTCGCCCTCGTACGACCCCCGGACTGCGGACTGAACCGGTCCGCCAGGAGGTAGACCATCCGCTTCCTTTTGGCTCGGGCAGGCAGGGTGTTCCCAGGGCTTCCCGTCATCGCTACACCGCTCACCGGAAGAACGCATCGACAACGCGCTGGCTAGCGTAGCCGTCGTCATGAGGCGCGTATTCGCGGCGGAAAGCCTGGACGTGCACTTCGTGACCATCAGTCCTGTCGAGCGACTTGGCGACCGCTGCACTCAGCGCTTCATTCGTCGTGACGATCGGCCCCGGGACCGACTTCTCATAGTCCAGGTAGAAACCTCGCAGGTCGTCTCGGTAGTGGTCGATGTCGTAGGCGAAAAACACCATGGGGCGACCGGTGATCGCGTAGTCGAAGAAGACCGACGAGTAGTCCGTGATCAGCACGTCCGTCGCGGCGAGGAGCTCCTGGATGTCGGGGTACTTCGCGGCGTCGCGGGCGAACCCGGATGCCGTGCTGGAGTCCGGGAGGGCCGTTCGGACCAGCGGGTGGAACCTCACCAGCAGGACGGCCCGCTCCCCGATCTCGCGCTCGAGCCGCTCGATGTCGAGGCCGAGGTCGTGCTGCCAGTGCACGCCGTTCCGCATGTCGTCGCGGAACGTCGGCGCGTACAGCACGATCTTCTTGTCCGCGGGGATTCCGAGGCGCAGGCGCACCAGGCTGCGTGCCTCTGCGGCACGGTCGGAGGCAAGGATGTCGTTGCGGGGGTAGCCCTGCTCGAGCATCTCCCCCTCGAACCGGAAGGCGCTCTGGAACGCCCGCGTGGCGTACGGGCTCGGCGAGATCAGCGTCGACCAGTAGCTCGTCAGCCGCGCCGCACGCTTCTCGTAGTCGTCCGACCGTCCGGCCATGTTCGGCACGTCGTGCTGCATCTTCTTCAGCGGCGTGCCGTGCCACGTCTGCAGGTACCGCGTGCGCCGTGATGGTACGAGGTCCGCGGGCATGTTCTGGTTCGAGACCCAGTACCGCGCTCGGGAGGCGATCCACCAGTACGTCGGCGAGTGACGGCGCACCTTGCGTGTGCGCGGCCCGCGAACCCGGTCGGTGGTGTTCAGGGCCCAGACGAGGTCGAGGTCCGGGTGACGGCGGGCCAGCTCCTCATAGATGTACCGGGGCGAGTCGCTGTAGTGCGTGCCCCGATCGCACTCGAAGAGCACCACGTTCGTGCGCGGCAGAAGGCGACCGACGCGGTTCACCAGCTTCATCGTCGGGAAGTAGTAACGGCTCTTCCGATAACGGCGCCAGAAGGCCTGGGCGAGCCACAGGTTGCGCACCCGCTCGAAAGCGGTGCCGACCGACCACGCATGTTGCACCGTGCGATAGATCCGGGCGCAGTTCTCCGTGTCCTCGTACTTGAGGAAGTCGCGCGAGCGCGCTGCGTAGTGCTCCTCCACGGTGAACCCGCGGTTCGCGATCGCGCCGAGCTCCTCGACCGCGTCGGTGATCGTCGTGACGACCTTCCCGGGGACGTCGGTCGCGACGTCGACGTGGGGCGAGCGGGCACCCACGAGGGAGGCCTGGTCGAACTGGAAGTAGACCACCGGCTTGCGCAGGTAGCTGAAGTCCCACGCCACGCTGGAGAAGTCCGTGACGAGCGCGGTGTGGCTCTTGAGCAGGTCCTGCACGTCGCGCTCACCGGGACGCACCACCCGCACACCCGGGAACGCGAAGTGGTCGGCGTACTTCCGCATGTTCGGGTGGAGGACGAATGTGATCGTCATCCCCTCCGCCTCGAGCATGCGATGCAGCTCCGGGGAGCCGACGAGCCCGCTCCACTCGCGGAAGTAGTCGCTGCCGAGGAACGCGTCCTCGCCCTGCAGCGTGTCCCGCCAGGTCGGCATGATCAGCAGCGCGCGCTCTGGCGTCGCCTCCCCGTCGAGCAGCCGGTCGAAGCGGGCGAACCCGGTCACCTCAACCTGCCGGGGGCGGTAGCCGTAGTCCTCGACGACGATCTGCTTCTCCAGGTCGGACGTCACGAGGAACTTCTCCGTGGGCCGCTCGACCGTGCCCTGCCGGCCGTAGTTCGGCACCACGTTCTTCGTCGCGGTAGGTCCGTGCTGGAGGAAGATCCGCACCCCGCGTACCCATCGCACGAACTTCACGTCGCGCGAGGCATACAGGTACTCGGCGTGGTGGGAGCCCACGAAGCGCGAGGCCAGGAGCGTGTAGCGAATGTGCTCGCGCGAGAAGCGCGGCACGACGTTCCCCAGCGCCGCGACCTTCTCATAGTCGGGTGAGTCGCGGTCGATCACGTAGTACGCACGCTTGCGGGGGTGCTCCTTACGCACGTGCTCGAAGAAGCGGTACCCGTTGTCCTGGGCCTTGTAGGGCACCTCGCCGACGAGCCACACATCGGTGAAGAGGCGCGCCACCGGGAACGTCCAGGCGACGCGCTGGAGGCGACGCAGGTAGTCGTAGTCTCCCGGGCGGAACCGCTCGAGCCGCATGCTGAGGTTGCTCTGCCGGAAGGTCACGTAGGGCACCAGCAGGTGCGTCAGGCCGTCGACCTCCACCGACACCGACGCGAGGCTGCTGCGTCGTGCTCGGCCCGGGTCAGGCAGTCGCCGCTCCCACGACCGCCCCGAGGGGGAGGTGAACCGTACGAGGAAGTCGATCGTGTCCTCGCCGAGGTCCGCCACCGCCGGGATCGCGGCGAGGTCGACCTCGCCTCGGACGTCGTAGGTGAGCCGCCCCTGCGTGGCGCGCGTCGCGGCCGCGTCGAACCTGCGTTCGACGGGGACGGTGTACTCCGTCTGGGTCTGCCGGCCCCGCACCACGAGCTCGACCGCTGCGGGCAGCGCCGAACCGGACACCACCTTGGTGCGCATGCGGAACGACGTGTTGTCCCGAATGTTGAGGTCGGTCCCGGAGAACTTGATCGCCGACGCCTCCGCGCCACCGACCACGAGGTTGACGTTCCCGTACGTCGAGATGTCGACCACACCCCGGCGCCCGCCCGCCTCGAACCACAGTTCCTCCTCGGCCCGCTCGGTCTCGAGGTACTTGCCCAGGCGGACCGACTGCACCTCGAAGACCTCGGCGAACGAGTAGGTCTCGCGCGAGGGCGAGAGGCCGGCGCGCGGGCGCGCGACCTCGATCCAGAGCTCGTGCACCGTGTCCTCGTGGCCGCTCTCGAGCACCTTGCGGACGTCCACGACCACGCGGTAGCCAGCACCGTCGACGTCCGCGTCGAACCGGAGCGACGAACCGCCGCCGGACTCGTCGGCTCGAACCCCGACCACGGTCCAGCCACGACGCCAGTAGTCGCCCTCGAAGACGAGGTCGCCGCCATCACGCCGCATCGTCAGTGAGCGCCTTGGCGGGAGCGCCCCGTTCGCCGGGGTCGCTGGAGCGGCGAGCGATCGAAGTCGTCGCGCCACCTGCCGCGCTCGTGTGCTGAAGCTCATGCTGCTGTCGTTCCGCTCCTTGCCCGGGTGTCAGACGTGCTCGTTGGCGCGAGCGAGATCGTCCTCGAAGTCCACCTCGACGGCGAAGAGGTCCGAGATGTCGACGGGCAGCACCTGCATCCCGTCCTCACGGATCGACTTCTCGATGCCGCCCTCGAAGTACTCCTGGTCGTCGACCTCGTCGAGGCGCTGGATGAGCGCGGCCTTGTCCTTCGCGGAGACGAAGTTGATCCCGACGGCCTCGCCGAGCGCGTCCTGGACCTTCTTGGACAGCAGCGCCACGTACCCGGCGTCGTCCACCGTGTACTTGACCTCCTCGTCGCCCACGGCGGCCGTGTTCACGCACACGAACGACTGGTCCGCGTCGATCAGCTCCTTGACGCGGCGCAGCACCTCCGGGTGGAAGACCACGTCCCCGTTCATCCAGAGCACCGCCCGGTCGCCCGAGCCGCGCAGGGCCTTCAGGAGCGACTTCGAGGTGTTCGTCTGGTCGTACAGTTCGTTGTAGGCGAAGGTCGCGTCGGGCGCGGCCTCCAGGATCTGCTCGAGCTTGAAGCCGACGACGATCGTCACCTGCACGCCCTCACCGAACGCGTCGCGCACGTTGCCGAGCTGCTGCGCGAGGATCGTCCGCCCGTCCTTGAGGGTGGTGAGCGGCTTCGGGAACGGCCGGCCGAGCCGCGTCCCCATCCCCGCCGCCAGAATGACGACCTGCACTCCCATCACAGCCACCTCTCGTCTCGTCCTTCGTCGGTCATGCGGTCACGCCTGGCGACCGTGCTGCGGCGCGCTCGACGACCGCGGCATCGTAGCGCCTCACGACCTCCCGGCACGCGGCCACGAACCGTGCGGTCGCCGCCCCCGGCGTCGTGTCGCCCAGGTAGTGCTCCACCATCCGCTCCCGCTCCGCCGCCGTGGCGTCGTCGGCACGGATCTCGTCGACCAGCGCGGCCAGGTTACCTGCGTCGGCGGCGTCGACCCACGGCACGACCTCGGTCAGCGGGCTGGCCGCGGGCCGGGCCTCGGGCGAGGCGGGCCGCAGGAACACCATCGGACCGCGGGTGGCCAGCCAGTCGATCGCGACGCCGGACACGTCGCAGACCAGCACGTCCGCGGCCGCGAACGAGTCGGCGAGCGGGACGCCGTCGACGTCGGTCCGGCCCCGGTCCCCCGCCGCGCCGACGAGGGCCCGGAGGCGCGCGTCGGCGTCGCGGTACGCGCGTGAGTGCACGCCCGTCAGCGGGTGGGGCCGGTAGACGACCCGGTATCCCGCTCCCAGCAGGCTCCGGACCACGGCCTCGCCATGGCTCACGACGGTGCCGTACGCGGACTGGCCGGGGCTGCCCTCCCACGTGGGCGCGTACAGCACGGTCGGCCGGTCGGCGTCGCCACGGGCGTCCCGCACCGCGGCGACGCGGGCCAGCTGCTCGTCCACCTGCGGCCGGCCGATCGGCACGCACCGCGCGGAGGCGTCGAAGAACACGGACGACGCGGCCATCCGGTCGACGGCGGCCTGACCGGCGACGAACGAGAAGTCGTACGCCTTGGTCTGGTTGGAGACCGTGACCTGCTTGTCGGAGTCCCCGTGCATCAGGGACACGTGCACCAGCTGCGCCAGCCGCAGGTTCGTGAAGTTGTCGGGGTGGTGGTTGACGTAGATGGCGAGGCGCAGGCGGCCCCGCAGCACCAGACCCTCGACGGTCGACGGCTCGGCGGCCACGACGACGTCGAGCCCGGACGCCGCACGGACCCGCCGCGCCGTGCGCGAGTCGCGCAGGACGACGACGGTGCGCATCTCGCGGTCCAGGGCCCGCAGCGGCTCGTACCACTGCTCGAGCTGGTAGAGCGAGCCGGGCGGGTCGGCGAAGAACACCATCACCTCGTGCGGCAGGACGGTGGTCGCCAGCTCGGCGTCCTCGCCGATGCGGTCGGCGGTACCGGAGGGTACGAGTCCGAGGCGGCGCGTCAGACGCGCCAGCATCGACCGCGCACGACCCACGACTCGCCTCCCACCACCGTCTCCGCGCCTCCGCGATGAGGTGACGCTCACGTGGATGCCCCAGAAGTATAGGGGGTTGCTCTCGCACGGCATCCCGGGAAACAAAAGATGAACACCACGCCCCCGGGGGCGCGAGCGACGTTCAGCGGCGGAACACGGCGCGCGCACGGTCGGTGCTGCGACGGAACACCTCGCCCAGGAGCTCACCCGCGCGCAGGTCGGACGTCTGGTCCGCGACGATCGCTCGCTCCATCGCCCGGCGAACCGGCCTCGGGTCCGTGTCGACCGTGGCCGAGGGGAGCGGCGCGGAGCCCGGCTCGGTCGAGTACCCGAACTCCTCGAAGTCCCTGGCGTAGAACTCGACGAGACGATCGTGGAGCGCGGGGCTGATCTCGACGTCCTTGCTCGACACGCCCGCCGCGCCCTCGCTGGTGCGCTCGCGGCCCACGTGCGGGGGCAGGTCCAGCCCGTAGCGGTCGTTCAGCCGCGCGACCGCCGCGTCGAGACCGTCCTCGAACCGCATCACGTCGGCGCCCTCGACGAGGAAGTCCGCCTGCGGGCGGATGTGGTTGCCCAGCAGGTACGGGTAGCTCGCGTACTTCGCGAACCGGCGCTCCGCCCACGCCTCGACGGCGCCGGCGGACAGGTCGACGACGTCCCCGTCGATGCCGTGCCGCCACGCGTACTCCGACCGGAAGCGCGCGATCGGGTCCCGGACGATCATGAAGACGGCCTCGAAGCGGTGCAGCCGGAACGTCGCCCGCAGCGGGTCGCCGTGCATGTGCTGCGACGTGCACCACCGGAAGTGGTTGAGCGAACCCACCGAGGTGGCGCTGCTGTGGTAGCTCATCGACCACCCGGCGTCGACGAAGTGGTTCTCGATGGAGGACCCACCCGTCTTCGGCACGTGGACGAAGAGGACCCCGCGCTTGTCCTTGCGCAGAACCGGCATGCGATCAGACCTTCCTGGCTTCGTGCGGCTGCGACCTGTGGCGCGTCCCGTCAGGACGCGTGCGGCAGGCCGCCCACCATCCCCGCGGCGACGGTCTTGTTCGTGGCCTCGTCCACGAGGATGAACGCGCCCGTGCGACGGTTCTGGCGATACGGGTCGACGAACAGCGGCTGCGTGACGCGCAGCTGGATGCGGCCGATCTCGTTGAGCCCGATCTCGGTCGCGTCCTCGTCGCGGTGCAGGGTGTTGACGTCGACGCGGTAGTTGATGTCCTTCACCATGGCGCGGGCCCACCGGGTGGTGTGCTTGATCGCGTACTTCTTGCCGCGCACCAGCGGCGCGGACTCGTCCATCCAGCAGATCTGGGCGTCGATGTCCTGCAGCGCGGCGGGCGAGTTGTTCGGGCGGCAGATCATGTCGCCGCGCGAGATGTCGATCTCGTCGGCGAGGCGCACCGTCACCGACATGGGCGGGAACGCCTCGTCGACCGGCCCGTCGGCGGTGTCGATCCCCGCGATGGTGGTCTCGAGCCCGGACGGGAGCACCCGGACCTTGTCGCCCTTCTTCAGCACGCCGCCGGCCACGGTGCCCGCGTACCCGCGGTAGTCGCGCGCGTCGTGCGACTGCGGCCGGATCACGTACTGCACCGGGAACCGCACGTCCTGCAGGTTGCGGTCGCTCGCCACGTGGAGGGACTCCAGGTGGCTGAGCAGCGGGCGGCCGTCGAACCACGGCATGTTCTCGCTGCGGTTCACCACGTTGTCGCCGACGAGCGCCGAGATCGGGATGAACGTGAGGTCCGGCACCCGCAGGCGCGAGGCGAAGTCCGTGAAGTCGCGCCGGATGCCCTCGAAGACCTCCTCGGAGTAGTCGACGAGGTCCATCTTGTTCACGCAGACCACGATGTGCGGGACACCGAGCAGGGTGGCGAGGAACGTGTGCCGACGGCTCTGCTCGATGACGCCCTTGCGCGCGTCGACGAGGATGAGCGCGACGTCCGCCGTCGACGCCCCTGTGACCATGTTCCGCGTGTACTGGATGTGCCCCGGGGTGTCCGCGATGATGAACTTGCGCTTGGGCGTGGCGAAGTAGCGGTACGCGACGTCGATCGTGATGCCCTGCTCGCGCTCGGCGCGGAGACCGTCGGTGAGCAGCGCCAGGTCCGTGTAGTCGTTGCCACGGTCCTTGCTGACCTGCTCCACCGATTCGAGCTGGTCCTCGAAGATCGTCTTGGAGTCGAACAGCAGCCGCCCGATGAGCGTGCTCTTGCCGTCGTCCACGGAGCCCGCGGTCGCGAAGCGCAGCAGGTCGGCGGACGTGTCGATCGCCTGAGAGGCGGTCTCGGTAAAGGTCTCGGTGCTCATGGCTTAGAAGTAGCCCTCTCGCTTGCGGTCCTCCATCGCGGCCTCGCTCACCTTGTCGTCGCCACGGGTGGCGCCGCGCTCGGTGAGGCGCACGGCGGCGACCTCCTCGACGATCTCGGCACGGGTCGCCGCCGTCGACGCGACGGCGGCGGTGAGGTTCGCGTCCCCCACCGTGCGGTAGCGGACGGACCGCACCTCGGCGGTCTCGCCGTCCTTGAGCGGCGTGAACTCGTTGACGGCGAACAGCATGCCGCCCCGGTCCACGACCTCGCGCTCGGCCGCGAAGTACAGGTCGGGGAGGTCGATGTCCTCGGCCTCGATGTAGGCCCAGATGTCCAGCTCGGTCCAGTTGGACAGCGGGAACACGCGGATCGACTCGCCCTGGTGGACGCGGCCGTTGTACAGGTCCCAGATCTCGGGCCGCTGGTTCTTGGGGTCCCACTGGCCGAAGTCGTCACGGAAGGAGAACACGCGCTCCTTGGCGCGCGCCTTCTCCTCGTCGCGGCGCCCGCCGCCGAACAGCGCGTCGAAGCCGTTCTTCTCCGCGGCCTCGAGCAGCACCGGGGTCTGGATGCGGTTGCGGGAGCCGTTGGGCTCCTCCTGCACCAGCCCGCGCTCGATGGCCTCCGGCACGGAGGCGACGACGAGCTGGATGCCGAGCCGCTCGACCCAGCGGTCGCGCGTGGCCAGCACCGACGGGAAGTTCAGGCCGGTGTCCACGTGCATGATCGGGAACGGGATCCGCGCCGGGGCGAACGCCTTGGCGGCCAGGTGGAGCATGACGATCGAGTCCTTGCCGCCCGAGAAGAGCAGACAGGGGCGCTGCATCTCCGCGACCACCTCGCGAAAGATGTGGATGCTCTCCGCTTCGAGGCTGCGGAGCTGGCTCAGGACGCGAGACGTCACGGCTGGGCACCTTCCTTGATGTCGACCCCGGCCTCCGTCAGCGCCGCACGCAGGTACGCCGCCACGGCCGGGTGGCAGACGAAGAGATCGGGGAGCCAGGGGTCCTGGCGGTTGTAGACGAGCGGCGTGCCGTCCAGGCGCGTGCACTCGAGCCCGGCGGCGAGCGCGACTGCGACGGGGGCCGCCGAGTCCCACTCGTACTGGCCGCCCGCGTGCACGTACGCGTCGACCGTGCCGTCCACGACGGACACCACCTTGACGCCGGCCGAGCCCATGGGCACGAGCTCGACGCCGCCGCGGGCGGCGAGGTCCGTCACGAACGCCGGCGGGCGGCTGCGGCTCGCGGCGAGGCGCAGCGGCCGGCGCCCCGCGAGCACCGCCGCGGCGTCGTCGTCCGGGAGCGCGCGGGCCCCGTCGGGCTCGACGGTGCTGAGGACAGCGTCCCGGGCGGGCAGGCCGACCGCGCCGACCGCGAGGCCGTCGGGGCGGGCCACGCCGCGCTCCCAGAGGGCGACGTGCACGGCGAAGTCGTCGCGCCAGCCCTCGCCGGCGCGCTCGGCGAACTCGCGCGTGCCGTCGAGGGGGTCGATGATCCAGACGCGGTCCGCCGCGAGCCGGTCCGCGGAGTCCGCGGCCTCCTCGGAGAGGACGGCGTCCCCTGGGCGGGCGTGCGCGAGCGCGGCGGCGAGCCACGACTGGCTCGCCGCGTCGCCCGCGTCCTTGAGCTCGCGCGGCTCGAACGCGTCGCCGGCGGCGTCGACCTCGGCCCGCAGCCCGCGGAGCACCTGGCCTGCGCCCTGCGCGAGGGCCACGGCGAGCTCGCCGTCGGACAGGCCCGGGTCCGGGAAGGACGGGGCGGGGCGGGGCATACGACTCCTCGGCAGGTGGCACTGGACGGGGACCCGGTCGGGCCGCGGCCGACGCTACCATTCCGAATTGGACGACTTCCTGAGAGTTCACATCGCTGAATTCTCTTTTTCCGATAGGAATGGTGCGCTTTTGAGCCTCGATCTCCCGCTGATCGTCGGCGGACTCGTCGTGGGCTTCGTCGTGGGCCTGACGGGCATGGGCGGCGGCGCCCTCATGACGCCCATGCTGATCTTCGTCTTCCGCGTGGACCCGCTCACCGCCGTCTCCTCCGACGTCGTGGCCAGCCTCTTCATGAAGCCCGCGGGGGCGATCGTCCACCTGCGCCGCCGCACCGTGAACCTCCAGCTCGTGCTGTGGCTGTGCATCGGCTCCGTGCCGGCGGCGTTCTCCGGCGCGCTCCTCATCCGCTACCTCCCGTTCGGCGACGGGTTCGACGAGACGCTCAAGAAGGTCCTCGGCGTCGCCCTCCTCGTCGCCTCGGCGGGCCTCGTGGTCCGTGCGGTGCTCGGGATGCTCCAGCGCCGCACCGCCCTCGGCGAGGGACCGGCCGCGCCGAGCAGCCCGGACGTCGTCGTCCGCAAGGTGCCCACGCTGATCCTCGGCGCCGTCGCCGGGCTCATGGTCGGGCTCACGTCCGTCGGCGCGGGATCGATCATCATCGTGGTGCTGCTCCTGCTGTACCCGGCCCTCAAGGCCTCCCAGCTGGTGGGCACCGACCTGGTCCAGGCGGTCCCCCTGGTGGCCGCCGCGTCGCTGGGGCACATCCTCTACGGGGACTTCGAGCTGGGGCTGACGACGTCGCTGCTGGTCGGCGCCATCCCCGGCGCCTGGTTCGGCGCGCACGTCTCGAGCCGCGCACCCGGCGGCATCATCCGCCGCGCCCTGGCGATCCTGCTGCTGGCGTCCGGCCTCAAGCTGCTGGGCGCCTCGCTCGGCGTCGTCGTCGCGGCCGCCGTGGGCGCCCTCGTCCTCGGTAACGTGCTGTGGGTCGTGGTGCGGGAGCGCATCAAGAGGCTCCCGCCCCGGCCGAAGCCGCTCGGCACCACCACGTCCCCCGCACCCGACCCCGCCACGGGACCGGACTTCGACCCCGACCCCGACCCGAAGGACACGACCACGCGATCATGACCGAGCCCACGCCCCCCGCCGTGCCCGCCGACCTGCCCGCCGACCTGCCCCGCGCCACCCACGTGCTCTCCCCCGACGGGCTGGACCTCCTCGAGCTCGCCCTCGCCGGCGGCCCCTGGCTCCCGCCCGCCGGGCTGCCGGCCGGCACGGTGACGCTCCTGGACGCGGAGAACACGCCGCTCGCCGTCGTGGGCACCCCCGGCGACGAGGCCCCGCGCCCCGTGCGGCCGTTCGCCCGTGCCGCCGGGCCGCACTGGGACCCCGACCTGCGCCGCACCGCCGCCGCGGTCCGCGCGGACGTCCGCCCGGCCCAGGGGACCGTCGCCGTTGTCGTGGCCGAGCCGCCGACCCGCTCGGAGGTGGACGCCCTGCCGGAGATCGTCGGCGACGCCGGAGCGGTGCTGCTGCTCGTGCCGGCCGCCCGCCGGGCTCCCGCCGTGGGACGGGTGGGCGCCCCGGGGCTCGTCCGCGTCGCGCGCGACCTCCCCGACCGGCTCGACGACGGCGCACGCCGCGCGACCGTCGTCGTCGTGCCCTGGCCCGCCGACGCACCGGACGGGCTGCGCTGGGCGGACGTGGGCGCACGCTACGGCGCGGAGCGCACGGAGGTGCTCGCCGCGCACCGCTCGACGTCCGACCAGGAGGCCGTCGCCGGGCTCGGCACGCTGTGGTCCGACGCCGTCGCCGACCTCTACCCCGACGTGCCCGCCGCCGAGGTCGTGCGCGCCGCCGACACCGCCCGACCGCGGGGCGCCGTCGTCTTCTTCACGGGGCTGTCCGGCTCCGGGAAGTCGACCGTGGCCCGGGCGCTGGCGGCCGAGCTCGACGACGAGGGCCGGCACACCACGCTGCTCGACGGCGACGAGGTGCGCCACCACCTGTCCAAGGGACTCGGCTTCGACAAGGAGTCGCGCGAGCTCAACGTGGAGCGGATCGGCTACGTCGCGTCGCTCGTGTCCTCGCACGGGGGCGTCGCGGTGGCCGCGCCCATCGCGCCGTTCGCCTCGGGCCGCGCCCGGGTGCGCGAGCTCGCCGAGGCCGCGGGCGCCTTCCTGCTGGTGCACGTCAGCACGCCGCTGGAGGTGTGCGAGGCCCGCGACCGCAAGGGGCTGTACGCGAAGGCACGGCGCGGCGAGATCCCCGAGTTCACGGGGATCTCCTCGCCGTACGAGGCACCGACCGACGCCGACGTCGTCGTCGACACGTCGCGGGTCGACGTCGCGGAGGCGGTCGCGCGGGTGCGCGCCGCGCTCACCGAGCGTCTCGGGGGCTGAGGCCCCGCGCCGGTGGAGCCCGCCGCGACGGACGGGCTCCACCGGCGCGAGCCGCTCAGGCCTGCTTCTTCTTGGTCCGGGCGCGGGGCCCGACGCCGCCGGCGCGCGCCGAGGCGTTCGCGGCGCGGTGGGCGCGGACGAACTTGCGGTACTCGGTGAGCACCTCGTCCGTGCCGCCGTCCATCACCAGCTGCCCCTGGTGCACCCACAGCACGCGGGTGCACATCGCCTCGACCGTGCTGATCGAATGGCTGACCAGGAAGATCGTGCCGGCGTTCTTGCGGACCTCGTCGATGCGGGCCTTCGAGCGCGCCTTGAACGCGGCGTCGCCCGTGGCGAGCGCCTCGTCGATCATGAGGATGTCCGGCGTCGCCGCCGACGAGATCGCGAACCGCAGGCGGGCGCCCATGCCGGAGGAGTACGTCTTCATCGGCATGTAGACGAAGTCGCCGATGTCGGCGAACTCCACCACCTCGTCGAAGCGCTCCTCGACCTGCTTGGGCGTGAGCCCCAGCGCGAGGCCGCCGATCCAGATGTTCCGCTCTCCCGAGAGCTGCGGCATGAGGGCCGCGTTGACGCCCAGCAGCGCCGGCTCGCCCGCCACGTGCACGCTGCCGGAGTGCGGCGGGATGAGGCCGGTGATCGCGCGCAGCAGGGTGCTCTTGCCGGAGCCGTTGATGCCGACGATGCCGATGGCCTCGCCGTGCCGGGCGACGAAGGAGATCCCGCGCACGGCGTGCACCTCGCTCACGGCGCCCACGTGCTGCGACGTGGAGCTCACCAGGCGACGCAGGAAAGACTTCTTGGGCGCCTGCGCCTCGCGCACGTTCTCCCCGCCCTTGGCGGCGACCTGCTTCGCCTTGCCGCCGAACACGCGGTAGACGATGTGCAGGTCGTCCACGACGAGCACCGGGTCGCCGACGGTCGCGACGGGCTTCGGGCCCTCGAGGTCCTCGGGCTCGAACTCCTCGTCGAGGTCGACGTCGAGATGAAGGTCGGACTCAGTCACGGCCGTACCGCTCCTCTCCGCGCCAGAAGATGATGAACCCGGCGACGAACGTGACCACGGCCCAGCCCGCGGCCCACGCCCACATCACCGGGTCCTGCGGGATGTTGGGCTCCTGGGTGAGGATCGAGCGCGCGACGTACAGGAACACCCCGATCGGCTGGTAGTCGAGGATCGGGCCGACGATCGCCTGCGCGCTCTCCGGGAGGGTGCCCACGTAGTGGGTCACGGGGAAGATCACGCCCGAGCCGTACATCACGAGGCGCATGACGAAGCCGATGACGTTGTCCAGGTCGGGTGTGATGGCCACGGCGCGGGCGACGATGAAGGCGATCCCGGTGTTGAAGATCCACAGGAGCGCCACGATGAACGGCAGGAGCAGCCAGCTCCACGTCACGTGCACCGGCGGGTACTGCGGCAGCAGCCCGCTGAGCAGCACGATCGCGCACATGACGACGAGCGCCGGCACGAGCGTGGTGAGCAGGGAGACCACCTCGGCGATGGGCAGCACGGCGCGCGGGAAGTGCAACGACCGGATCAGCGTCGACTTCTGCGCGATCGACTTGGAGCCGCCGTGCACGGACTGCTCCACGAAGCGGAACAGGAACGTGCCGATCACGATGAACGCGATCGTGTTCTCCACGCCGCGGCTCGCGTCGATCAGGATCCCGAAGATCAGCACGTAGACGATCGCGTTGAGCGTCGGGTTGAGGACGGCCCACAGCTGACCCAGGTAGTTGTTCTGGTTCTTGGAGTAGGCGGTCGCGGTGCCGAGGGCACGGATGAACGCCCAGCGGGAGGCGACGTCGCGGATGTACCGGCCCAGCGGCGGGCGCACGCCCATCTGCTGCAGCCCGTACTGCTTCGCGATCGCCTGCCGCTCCTGCGAGGTGGTGTCCGGCACGACCGGCTCCGGGGGACGGAGGGGGTCGCGGCCAGGCCCCGGCGTCCCGCGGTCACCCGATGCGGCGCCCGTGGTGGTGTCGGTGGTCACGTAACTTGCATACCCGTCTTCTGAGGTACGGCCAGCGGCTGTCCGGCCCCGTCGATCCTAGCGCGGCTCCGCGTGCCGCCCGGCGGTCGGAGAGCCGCCGCCCCACCAGGTACCGTGTGCTGCGGACCGGCGCTGCCCCACG
The DNA here is from genome assembly GCF_040632295.1 of Isoptericola sp. NPDC019482. Classification (NCBI taxonomy): domain Bacteria; kingdom Bacillati; phylum Actinomycetota; class Actinomycetes; order Micrococcales; family Promicromonosporaceae; genus Isoptericola; species Isoptericola sp. NPDC019482. The sequence goes on along the minus strand of NZ_JBEYBQ010000024.1, from coordinate 16,501 downwards.
CGTGGCGGGCCGGATCCCACCCTTCCGAACCCTTCGAGAGGAACGCCATGTACTCGCTGCTCTTGCTCAACGGCGGAGTCGGCGCTCGCGTCGCCGCGGGTCAGCCCAAGCAGCTGATCAAGGTCAAGGGCATACCGATCCTGGTGTACTCGCTGGTCGCCGCCGACGCGGTGCCCGAGATCGACCAGATCGTGCTGAACTACCCCGAGGGGTGGCGCGACGACGTCGAGCGCATCGTGACCGACTACGCGATCAAGACCCCCGTGACGTACGTCGAGGCGGGCGCCACGCGGCACGAGTCCGTCGCCGCCATGCTGTCCTCCGCCACGAACGAGCACGTCGTCGTGCACGAGTCGGCCCGGCCGCTCGTGACGACCTCCGACTTCGCCGCCCTGGTCGCGGCCGAGGCCCAGAACGTCTCCCTCATGCTGGAGATCCCGTTCACCGTCGCCCCCGTCGACCCGGAGCAGCGCAAGGTGACCGGCTACCTCGAGCGGTCGACCCTGCGCAACGTCCAGCTCCCGCAGAAGTTCGCGAAGGCGGACCTCGTCGACGCCCACCAGAAGGCCTCGGCGGAGGGCAAGACGTACACGGAGGACGCGACCCTGGTCGCCGTCGCCGGGCACGACGTCCGCTTCATCGACGGCAACGACCGCAACATCAAGGTGACCACCCCGACGGACGTCCGCCTCGCGACGTACCTGCTCTCGGGTGGCGAGGAGGGCTGGGATGAGTAAGACGCTGATGGTGACCGGCGCGTCGAAGGGCATCGGCCTCGAGACCGTGCGCCGGTTCCTCCAGAACGATGCCGAGATCTCGACGATCGTCCTGGTCGCGCGCGAGTCCGAGGAGTACACCCAGGCCCTGGCGGAGCTCGAGGAGCTCAACGAGCGCGGCGTCACGCTGGCGCCGTACGTCGCCGACCTCGCCGACCGGGGCGGCGTGATCCGCCTGTGCGCCGAGATCGTCAAGGCCCACGGCACCGTCGACATCCTCGTCAACAACGCTGGGTACACGAAGCCCGTCCCGCTGCAGCAGGTCGACTTCGCGGACTTCGAGCGCACGATCGCGGTGAACCTCTACGCACCCTTCACGTTCGTGCAGGAGCTGCTGCACCACGGCAACAAGTTCGAGCTCATCGTCAACATCGCCTCGACCGCCGGCATCAACGGCCGGTCCGGCTGGCTGACCTACTCGGCGTCCAAGGCCGCGGTCATCAACATGAGCGAGGTCATGCGCGAGGAGCTCGCGATCTACGGCACCCGTGTCGTGTGCATCTCCCCCGGCCGCACCGCCACGGCGCTGCGCCGCGTGCTCGCGCCGGACGAGGACCCGTCCACGATCATGCAGCCGCAGGACGTGGCCGAGGTCATCGAGATGCTCGCCTCGCCCGTGGGCCGGTTCGTCGACTCGGCCAACCTGGTGGTGCGCCAGTAGTGGATCGCCTGCTCCGGGGCCCGCGCAGGGTCGTCGTCGTCAACCTGCTGGCCGCGTGCGCCCTGCTGGCGGCGGCGACCCTCACGGCGCCGGCGGTCGGGAGCGTCCTCGCGCTCGTGGGGATCGCCCTGATCGGCTACCTCCAGCGCCGGTCGTTCTTCCGGCCGGGTCCCGGCCGGCCCGGCGCCTGGGGCATCGCCCGCACCGCGCTGCTCGGGACGGCGCTGGTCGGTGTCGTCCGCGACGGCATGGACGGGTGGGACGTGCTGACGGCCCTCGTCGTCGCGCTCCTGGTCCTGCTCACCGCGCTCGAGGCGCGGCTCGGCGGGATCTGGTCCGGCGCGACCCGTCCGGTGGCGAACCTGCCCGGCGTCGACCCGGCACGCCCGTACACCACGGCCGTGGGCGCCCTCCAGGCGGCCCACCTCGCCGCGCTCGCCCTGTGCCTGCTGGTGCCCGTGGTGCCTGTGGTGGCGCTGCCCGCCGCGGCGCTCGCCGCGGGCGTCCTGGTCGTGAGCGGCCTGTGGTCGTTGCGGGCCCGTCGCGACCGTGGGCCCTTCGCCACCGCGATCACGACGGCGCTCGAGCGCCACGCGGCGCCGGTCATGGTCTACCTCTCCGGGCCGGGCGGCACCGAGTACCAGCTCGGCGTGTGGACCAGCGAGCTCGAGCGGCTCGCCGACGAGGGCACCGGCGTCGTCGTCGTGGTCCGTGAGCGGTCGCTCGCGCAGCGCGTCGCCGCCCTGACGAGCCTGCCCGTCGTCTCGGCCCCGTCGCTGGCCGATCTCGAGGCCCTGCAGGTGCCCGCCTTCCGGGTGGCCCTGTACGTCAACAACGGGGCCAAGAACGGCCACAACGTCCGCTACCGCGACCTCACGCACGTGCAGCTGCTGCACGGCGACAGCGACAAGCCGTCCAGCTACAACCCGGTGACGGCCATGTTCGACCGGATCTTCGTCGCGGGCCAGGCCGGCATCGACCGGTACGCGTCCCACGGCGTGCGCATCCCCGACGAGAAGTTCGTCATCGTCGGGCGACCGCAGGTCGCGGACATCCGCCACGCCGACGCCGCCGCCGCGCTGCGCACCGTGTTCTACGGGCCCACCTGGGGCGGGTTCAACCAGGACAACAGCTTCGGCTCCCTGGCCTGGGGCGAGCAGATCGTCGCGGGGCTGCTGACGCGGGGGTACCGCGTGATCTTCCGGCCGCACCCGTACTCGCTGCGCCGGCCCGAGGAGGCCGCGCACGTCGAGGCGATCCACGCGCTGCTCGACGCCGACCGCCGACGGTCCGGTCGCGAGCACCTGTTCGGCGAGGCGGCCAGCTCGACCATGACGCTGGTCGACTGCTTCAACGCGTCCGACGCGCTGGTGTCCGACGTCTCGTCCGTGCCCGCCGACTACCTCTACAGCGGCAAGCCGTTCGTCATCACGCAGGTGGACGACACGCCCGTGGACGAGTTCCTCGACGAGTTCCCGCTCGGGCGCGCCGCCTACCTGGCGCGCCTCGGCGAGGCCGGTTCCCTCGACGCCGCGCTCGACGGGCTGGCCGACGACCGGCTCGCCGCCGAGCGCGACCGCACCCGGCGCTACTACCTCGGCGACATCCCCGAGGAGACGTACGCGCGCACGTTCCGCGACGCGGTGCGCGCGACCGTGACCGACGCGGGCCCGCCGCCCCTGCACCACGCGCAGGCCGCGGGCGCCGAGGACGAGGAGGCCGCGGAGCTCACGGCGGACCCCGCCGACGGCGACGAGTGACGCGGGACGACTGACGCGCGACCAGTGATGAGGGCGGGGACGAGGACGGGCGGGCCGGTGCCCTCGTCGTCACCAACCGCTCGGCCACGCCCCTGGACCTCGCCGTGTACGGCACCG
>NZ_JBEYBQ010000024.1:0-13178 GCF_040632295.1 Isoptericola sp. NPDC019482 | reverse complement strand
GGGCGGGCCGGTGCCGGCCCGCCCGTCCTCGTCCCCGCCCGTTCACTCCGCGCCGAACACGCGCTCCCACTGCCGTGCCACGACGGGCGCGGTGTAGCGCTCGGCGACGCGCTCGCGCGCCGTCGCCCCCATGGCGGCGGCCCGGTCCGGGTCGCGCAGCATCTCGACAACGGCGCGCGCCACGCCCTCCCGGTCGCCACGTTCCAGCAGGCGCCCGGTGACCCCGTCCTCGATCAGCGTCGCCGGGCCGTACAGGCAGTCGTACGCCACGACCGGCGTCCCCGCCGCCTGCGACTCCATGATCGACAGCGGCATGGCCTCCCAGTCCGATGTTGAGAGGGTGCAGGTCGACCGCGCCATGACGCCGTGCGGGTCGGAGGTGCGGCCCGGGAACGTGATCGACCCGGTGAGGCCGAGCCGTGCGACGAGCGCCTCGAGCTCGGGGCGGCTCGGGCCGCGGCCGTAGATCTCCAGGCGCGCCTGCGGCACCTCGGCGACCACGAGCGCGAACGCGTGGATCGCCTCGTGCAGCGCCTTCTGCGGGCTGATCCGAGACATCACGGTGACGAGGTGAGGGTCCTTCGTGACCGCCTCCGTCCCGGCAGGGAGCCGCGTGGCGTTCGGCACCACGTGCACGGGGACGTCGTCGCCCACGATGTCCAGGAGGTCGCGACGCTGCGGCTCCGTGAGCACCACCAGTCCGTCGAGCCGCCCGGCGGTCGCGAACAGGTCGGTGTGGTCGCTCCGCAGCGGGCTCCCGACCGTGAACGGCGCCGCGAACTGGTTGTTGTGCAGCATGCCGAACCGGCGCACGTGGTCGCCCTGGGCGCGGGCCAGCTTCGGGATCGTCGACGCAGTCTCCGCGAGGGCGACGACCTCGGTGCCGGGCTCCGCCAGGAGCCCCTCGAGCCACGCCACGTGCCACGCCGGGCCGCCGGGGTACAGCTCGGGCTCCTCCCCCGGCCGGTGCACGGCGACGCCGCGCCCCCGATGGCTCTCCGGGTCCGCCGCACGGCTCAGCCACGGGTGGCCGTTCGGCGTGTACCAGACCTCGCGGTCCACCACACCGTTCGGCGCGAGGTGCTCGACGTGGCGCACCCGCCCGTCCGACCAGCGCTCGCGAACCCCGACGTCACGGCCGCGGTGCCGGCCCACCTCGACGACGGTTCCCCCCGCGTCCCGCTTGACGTGGGCGAGGTAGCTGCCGTCGGGCGCGTACCAGCGCTCCAGGCCGGGGGCGGTCCCGCGGCCCTCGACGAGCACTCCCGGGCCGGCCAGCAACGCGGCGGTCCCGGTCGGGTCGTCGACGGCGTCGACGTCGGCCCACGCCCGGGCCAGGTCGAGCGCCGGGCTGCGCACGGCGATGTCCGGCCCGACCCGACCCTCCTCCCGCAGGCGGGCCACCCGGGCCGGGGTGAGCTCGTTCGAGAGGATGACGAGCGTCACCGGGTGCCCGGCCTCGACGAACATCCGGCCCTGGTCCTGGACCGCCTGCGTCACGCCGCCCGAGCCGAACTGGTGCACCACGACGAAGATCGGTGGCTTGCTCGCCCGCTGCTCGGTCGTGCGCTCGGTCGTGTGCTCTGTCACGCGTTCCGCCCCCCGTCCGCCAGTGCCTGTGTCAGCGGGCCCAGGTCGGCACCGTGCCGCACCGCCAGGGCACGCCGCGCCATGGGCAGGACGTCGATCACTTCGTCCCCCCAGGCGGTGGCCGCCACCACCGGGACCGGCGGTTCGGAGGCCAGGCGCCGCGCGGTCCACCGGTGCACCCGGGTCCGCCGTGCGACGCCCTCACCGTGGTCGAGATCGAGCACCGTGGTGACGACGTCCGAGTCCCGGTCCACCCACGTGACGACGCGGACGGTGCCGGCGTGGTCGAGGTAGTCCCGCTGGAACGGGCGGTCCTCGGTGTCGGTACGCTCGCGCACGAGGACGGTGCGCCCGGCCGCGAGCGTCCACGGCACCACGACCGGACCGGGCCGCCGCGCCTGGAGGCGTCGGGTGAGCACCGCGGGGAGCTCGACGACGTCGTCCCGGGTCGCGCGGACGTCGGCCAGCGCGTCTCCGCGGTCCCGCCGCCAGCGCGCGCGCCACGGCGGCGCACCGGGTCGCAGACCGGCCGCCTCGAGGAACAGGTCGCGCACGAGGACGTGCCGTGCGCCACCGCGCCCCACGAGCTCGCGCTCGGGCCGGCGCGGCATCGCCCGCGAGCGCGGTACGACGACGTCGACCGCGTGACCGTGCGTCGCGAACGCCGCGACCAGAGGGCGGACCGCCTCGAGCCGCGGGCCGTCGAGGCCCTCCGCGACCACGACGACGTCGGGCCGGCCGTGCGTGCGCATCCTGCTCTCCTTCCGTCCCCGGGGGCGGGGACGAGTCGCGGGTGAAGAACTCCGGGAGGAGGTCGGCACGCTACCCGATCGTCCTGGGCCCGGCCTGGCCAGACGCACGTCAGCCGGCCTGGGTGCGCCGCACCTCGTCCTCGTGCCGGGCGATCACGTCGTCGCACGCGCCCAGGAACCGCGCCAGCGACGCACCGGGCGTCGTGTCCCCCAGGTAGTAGCGCACCATCTCCTCGCGGTGCACGCGCTGCGGGTCGTCCCGGACCTCGGCGACGAGCAGGTCCGCGACCCCGTCGACCCCGGCGGCCTCGAGCCTCGGCACCGCGTCGAGCAGCGGCGTCTGCGCCGTCACGACGCCGGGGTGGCCGGGGTCGGTGACGACCAGCGGGCGGCCCGTGGGCAGCCAGTCCATCGCGACAGCGGACACGTCGCACACCAGCACGTCCGACACGGCGAAGGCCTCCGTGAGCTCCTCGTCGACCGAGACGCGGTGCCCCGCGGCCGGCTCCTGCTCGTCGGCCGCGCGGACGAGCTCGCGCACCGCGGCGTCGGCCTCCCCGTAGGCGGGGGTACGCACCCCCGACAGCGGGTGCGGTCGGTAGACGAGGCGAAGCCGGTCGTCGGCGAGGACCCGCCGCGCCAGCTCGACGCCCAGCACGTCGAGCGACCCGTAGGCGGCGGTCGGCTGGGCGCCCTCCCACGTCGGCGCGTAGAGCACGGTGAGCCGCCCGTCGGGGCGCCGGTCCGGGGCGGGCACGTCGGCGGTGTCGAGCTGCGGGCGCCCGATCGCGACGCACCGCGCCGCCGCGTCGAAGTAGGGGATGTACCGCGCCATCCGGTCGATCGCGGCCTCGCCCGCGACGAACGACAGGTCGTAGGCCTTCGCCTGGTTGGAGACCGAGACCACCTTGTCCGAGTCCCCGTGCAGCAGGGACACGTGGGCCATGCTCGAGAACCGCAGCATCGAGAAGTTCAGGGGGTTGTGGTTCACGTACAGGGCGAGCCGGACGGCCCCGCGCGAGAACAGGTCGTCGAGGGTCGCGTACCGGGCCACGGTGACGACCTCCAGGCCCGACTCCTGCCGGATCTCTCGCGCCGCACGCGAGTCGCTGGCCACGACGAGCACCCCGTGGCGCCGGTCGAGCTCCGCGAGCGGCCCGTACCACTGGCGTAGCTGGTACAGGCCCTCGACGGTGTCGGGGAAGAAGACGACCACGCGCTGGTCGAGGGTCCGGCCGATGAGGCGGGCGTCGTCGCCCAGCCCGTCGGGGGTGCCGGCTGGCAGCATCCCGAGACGCCGGATGAGCTGGCCTCCCCAGGACCGGATCGTCCGCGGCACGCTCGCTCCTCGCGCGCTGGGGGGCATGGTGCTCCTTCTCGTCGTCCGACACGGGTGCGGCGCAGAGTCTACGGCCGCATGCTGATGCTCAGGTGCCCCCTCGACGGCCGGACCTGCGACGACACGGATGCCTCAGGCGCCTTCGTGAAACCCGAGCACGCTGCTGTAGTATCGGCCGACCGTCCACACCTCACCGGGAGGACCCATGCCCCGACGCCCCCTGCGCCTCGCCACCTGGCTGCGCGGAGCCCGCCGCGCCCTCTCCTCGGGCGCGTCGCGTCCGTCCGCCGCGAGGCAGGGGACGACCGGCCCGGTGCGGACCGCGCCGCCGGCTCCCCCGCAGCTGCGCACCGACCTCGTGCCGCAGGTCCGCGCGTTGATGAAGCAGAAGGACGTCCGTGGCGCGCAGTCGCTGGTCGACGAGGGCCTCGCGCTCCCCGAGCCGACGACGGACGCCCTGCTCGCGGCCGGCCTGGTGGCCCACCACCGCCGCCTCTACGAGCGAGCCCTCGCGTTCCTCGACCGGACGGACGGCGCGGCCTGGTCGAAGACCCCCATCGCCTTCACCGAGTCGCTCTTCCGCGTGGACCCGCAGCGCGGCCTCGCCCTCACCCGCGAGTGGCTCGACACCCCGCCGGTGACCGTCCGCGCGCGCACCTGGCACACGATCCTGCGCTACGTGTTCGCCCACGGCGACGACGCGCTGCGCCACGAGGTGCACGACCGCCTCGTCGAGTCGTACCGCGGCGACGAGGCGCGGTGGCCCGGCGGCGCCGACGAGATCGCCTGGCTCGCGCGGTGGCGCAACGCCCAGCGGCACGCGAGCGCGCCCGCCCCCGAGGGCCGGGTGTCGTTCGCCCTCATGGACTACGTCCAGCCCGGCAAGAGCAAGACCTCGCAGAACATCGGCGACCAGGTCCAGACGCTCGCCTCCCTGGGCCACGTGGTGCGCCGGCAGAACCTGCGCTTCCACGGCGCCGAGGACATCGTCGGCTTCGCCGAGGACATGCAGTCGCGGGTGCGCCCCGAGCTGCGGCTCGACGGCGCCGGGGCCGACGTCGAGCTGTACCGGGTGGACCGGGACGGCTCCTCGTTCCAGGCCTTCCCCGAGGGCACGTGGCTGCTGGAGTTCGGGTGGCACTCCCACGACCTCGCCGCGACGGGCGTGTGGGACTTCCCCATGCACGAGAACCTGCGGCCGGTCTTCGTGTCGTTCCACTGCAACAAGCGCGAGCTGCTCACCCCCGAGGCGCTGGACTACCTGCGCGCCCACGGCCCCGTCGGCTGCCGCGACTGGACCACGGTCGACCTGCTCCTCTCGCTCGACGTGCCCGCGTTCTTCTCGGGCTGCCTCACCACCACGATCAGCACCGTCTTCCCGGAGCTCGGGTCGCGGCCCCAGGAGGCCACGGTCTACGTCGACGCCGTCCGCGAGCCGGTCCCTGCCGGCCACGAGAACGTGAAGCAGAGCTACCGCGAGGTCAAGGCCCGCACCTTCACGGAGAACATGCGCGCGGCCGTCGACCTGCTCGAGTGGTACCGCACCTCGTTCACGCACGTGGTCACCAAGCGCCTGCACTGCTACCTGCCGAGCCGGTCGCTCGGGCTCGAGGTGGACTTCCAGCCGGCGAACTACGCCGACGTGCGGTTCGCCGGCCTGCACCCGCTCGACCACGACGCCTTCGAGGCGATCCGCAAGGGCATGATCGCCCGCCTCGAGCCCGTGCTGTCCGCGATCTTCGCGGGGCGCGACGCCGACGCCGTCTACGACCTGTGGCGCGAGACCGTCGCTCCCGAGGTCGAGGCCGCCCGCGCCCGGCACACGGCCCAGCACGCACTGCCCGCGCTGCCGGTGGAGCCGGTCGCGATCGCCGCACCCGCCGTCGTCGAGGCGGAGCGGGTCGACGGCGCCGTGGACGTCGTCCTCCTGCCACGGCGCGACGAGCTCGCCCACGTCGGCGAGGCCGTCCGTGCGCTGGACGCCGCCGCGACCTCCCCGCAGCGGGTGTGGGTCGTGGGCTCCGCGCTGCACCGCGTCCGCGTCCCCAAGCTCTCCCGGCTCACCCAGGTGCACAAGGTCCGCACCGGCGGCCTCGACCTGGGCGCCGTGGGGGTCTCACCGCGCCAGCAGGCGCACCAGGCGCTGCTGCCGCACCTGCTGCCCGACGTCGACCGCGCCGTCGTGCTGCCGGTCGACGCCGTCGTGCTCGGCGACGTCACAGAGCTCGCCGCCCTGGACCTCGGCGGCCACCCGCTCGCCGCCCGGCACACGTCGAACGCCGACCCCAGCGGCTTCGGCCTGCTGTACCGCGCGGCCCGTCGCCTCGACGACGCCCCCGAGACGGCGTACGACTTCTACCGGCGCATCCACGCCCGCCACGTGTTCGACTTCAACGCGTTCGACACCGGCGTCATGGTGCTGGACCTCGCCCAGCTGCGCGAGAACGGCTACGCCGCCGAGGCGCTCACCGCGATGCGGGAGTTCCGGATCGACGCCCGCGAGGCGCTGCACCTGTTCGTCGGCCCGCATCGCGCCGAGCTCGACGCCGCCTGGGACCACGTGCCGACGCGCGACCTGCCCTCCGACGAGGCGAAGCTCGTGCACTGGGCCGACAGCCTGAAGCCGTGGGACGAGGCCTACGTCGCGCGTCGTGAGCTCTGGTTCGACCGGGCGGAGGCCCACGTCGGAGCTGCCGCGTCGTGACGTCGCAGTCCGTCTCGGCCGCGTCGGTCACGCCCGCGCGGGTCCCACCCCGCCCCCGGCTCCGGGGGCTGGACGGCCTGCGCTTCCTGGCCGCCGCGGTCGTGATGGGCTACCACTTCACCGGCATCGGGATCCCGCAGTGGGGCTCGCCGCCGCACGAGGTGTTCCCGGAGCTGAACCACGTGACGCGGTACGGCTTCCTCGGCGTGCAGCTGTTCTTCGTGATCAGCGGCTTCGTCATCCTCATGACGGCCTACGGCAAGTCGATCAGCACCTTCGCGTCGTCGCGGGTCGCCCGCCTCTACCCCGCGTACTGGGCGGCGATCGTCCTCACCGTGGCCCTGCAGCTCGTGTGGGACGGCGGGCGCAACCCCACGCTCATGGAGTCGGCGCTGAACCTCACCATGCTCCAGGAGGCGTGGGACGTGCCGAACGTCCAGGGCGCCTTCTGGACTCTCTGGTACGAGATGAAGTTCTACCTGCTCATCGGCGTCTTCATCCTCGTGGGCATCACCCGGCGGCGCGTGATCGCGTTCGCCGTCCTGTGGCCGCTGGCCGCGGAGCTCGCGAAGGAGACGGACAGCGGCCTGCTCTCCTCCCTCCTCATCCCGACGTACGCCCCGTACTTCGCCGTCGGCATGCTCCTGTTCCTCGTGTACAAGGACCGGGGCGACGTCGCCGTGTGGCTCGGCATCGCGCTCAACACGGTGCTCTGCATGCGGCAGGGGTACGGGTACGCCGGGAACGCGACCGAGAACGTGGGCGCCTACGTGTCGCCCGTCGTCTGCGCCGTCGTCGTGCTGCTCATGGTCGTCCTGGTCTGGGCGCTCAGCGCCGGGCCGCTACGACACGTCGACTGGAAGGTGCTGTCCACCCTGGGCGCGCTGACCTACCCGCTCTACCTGGTGCACGGCCAGTTCGGCTTCGCGGTGATCGACGTGATGTACGACGACTGGTCACGCTGGGTGGTTCTCGGGGTGGCGGTGCTGGTGTCGGTGGCGCTCGCCGTGCTGCTGCACTACGGGGTCGAGAACCGCCTGCACGACCGGCTGCGCGCCGGTGTGCGCGACGGTCTCGAGCGGACCCTCGACACCAGCCGCAAGGCCGGCTGAACCCGGCCAGTTCGCCGGGCCCGGTGCGTCAGGCCCGCACCAGGTGCAGCCGCGCGTGCATCTCGCGCGTGAACACGCCCGGGTGCTCCTCGAGGTACTCGTCCACCGCCTTGCGGCAGCCCGACCACGCCAGGTAGTCGTCGACCACGAGCCGGCCGCCGGGCACCAGGCGCGGTACGACGCGCTCGAGGCACGTGCGGGTGGACGCGTACCAGTCGCCGTCGAGGTGGGCCACGGCCACCGGCTCGTCGCCGACCAGGGTGTCCTCGAAGAGCCCACGCACCAGGTCGACGTGCGAGTCCTCCACGGCCAGCCCGTACCGGGCGAACGAGTCGTGCACCTCGGTGTACAGGTCGTCGCGGTACCCGTAGTACGTCTCCCCGCCGCGGCCTTTCGCCTGGCCCTCCACGATGGTCGCGTAGCGGGCGTGCACGTCCTCGCCGTCGTCGTCGGTGGGCGGGGGGATGAGGCCGAAGACGTCGTGCACCGCGAGGTGACGGTCCGGCGCCTTCGCGGCGGCCATGACGATGGCGGCCCCGCCCCGCGCGGTGCCGCACTCGAGCATCGTCCCCGGCAGCGCCCTCGCCTCCGCGGCGAGGACGGCGTGCGCGAGGTCGTAGAGCGCCAAGGCGCTGAGCAGCGTGAGGTGCTCGGCGCGCACCCCCTTCGCGACGGACGCCACGTGGTCGGGCAGGTCGTCCAGGCGCTCGGTCTCGAGGTCACGGACTCGCCGCCGCAGCCGGCGCACGTCCCGCCGGCTCGCCTCCAGGTCCTCGCGCGCGTGCGCCAGCTCCGCGCGCAGCGCCGTGACGTCGATGGGCTCGTCGCCCCGTCCCGACGTCGTCGTCCGCTCGCCGCCCCGCAGGGCCGCCACGAGCCTGTCCCGCACGTTCCGCGCCTGCATGGGCCCATGCAACCCCATCCTGCGGCTCAGGACCAGAGGTGGACCGCGCCGGCCCCGCCGTGCGGACGGCCGCGATCCCGCCCGACGCCGCCACCCAGCGTTCATCCACCGGCCACGCCGGCGTCCCCTCCTCGTCCCGTCGTCGTCGCCCGCCGCGGTGACAGTGAGGGGGTGACCGCGTTCGTCGAGTCCCCGTTCCAGCTGCTGTGCGCCGTCGAGGCGCACGCCGCCGGGCACGCCGGCGCCCGCACCCGCGTGCTGACGCGCCCCGACGTGCCCGCCCTCGCCCCCGCCGTGGAGACCGTGCGCGGCCTCGGCCTGCCGGGTGGCCTGGACGTCGACCTGGCGCCCGTGCCGCCGCGCCTGCCGCACGACGTCGTGGTGGTCGGGAACCCCTTCTCCCGGGCGTTCCAGTCCGCTCTGGTGCGGTCGCTGCGGCCCCCCTCCCGGATCGTCGTCGTCGACGACGGTCTCGCCGCGCTGGACCTCGCCCACCGCCTGACGTCGGGCAGCTCGCTGGTGCGGATCGGCGCCCCGCCCGGGTCGCCGCGCCTCGGGCTCGCCGCCCTGGCGGCCCTGCGGTTGCGGCGCGTGGCCGAGGCCGGCGGCCTGACTCTGTGCACGGCTCTCCCGCTCGACGCCGACCTGCGCGCGTGGCTGCGCCTGCTGGGCGTCGACGTGCTCGAGCACTCCTTCGGGTGGCTGCGCGGCCGGCCCGCCGGCGACGCCCCGCAGGAGCCGACCGTGGTGGTCGGGTCGGCCCTCGCGGCCGACGGCCTGGTGCACCCCGACCGGTACGTGGCGTGGGTGCGTGGCCTCGCCGCCGACGGCCCCCTGCGGTACGTGCCGCACCGCCGCCACGACCCGCGCGTCTCGGCGCTCCTCGAGCAGGTCCCCGGGGTCGCCCTGGACGCGCCCGGCGCGCCGGTCGAGGTCCGGCTGTGCGGGCTGCGGCCCGGCCAGCGCGTCGTCACGTTGCCCTCCGCCTCCGCGCTCACGCTCGCGCAGCTGCTCGCGCCGCGCGGCGTCGACGTCGTCCCGCACGCCGTGCCCGGCGACTGGTGGACCGACCGCGTGACGCCCGAGCTGTACCGCCACGTCGGGCGCGCGCACGACCTGGCCACCCACGCCGCGGCCGCCGTGACTCCTCTGGTCGCGGCGCGCGCCTGACGGCGCGGGCCGGCGTCGTCGCTCCCGACGTCACCGAGCGGGCACGCCGGTTTGCTCCGGGCATCCGGTTCATGGTTAGCCTGGCCCGCTCTGCCCCCGAACCTCCCGGTGATCCTCCGCATGACGACGCTCGACCGCGCCCGCACGGCCGACCCGCCCGCCGCACCCACCGGCCGCGACCGTCGCCCGTCCCGTCCCTTCCGGCCGGAGATCCAGGCGCTCCGCGCGCTCGCCGTCGCCCTGGTCGTCCTCTACCACTTCTGGCCTGGCCGGCTGCCGGGCGGCTACGTGGGCGTCGACGTCTTCTTCGTCATCTCGGGCTTCCTCATCACCGGCCACCTGCTGCGCGAGGCGGAGTCCACGGGCACGATCCGGCTGGCGCGGTTCTGGGCGCGCCGCGCGCGTCGGCTGCTGCCCGCCGCGTACCTCGTCCTCGCCGCGACCCTCGTCACGACGGTGCTCGTCGCGCCCCCGTCGCTGTGGCAGCAGTGGTTCCGCGAGACCCTGGGCGCGGGCCTCTACGTCGAGAACTGGGTGCTCGCCCACGACGCCGTCGACTACCTGGCCGCCGAGGGCGACCCGTCACCCGTGCAGCACTTCTGGTCGCTGTCGACCGAGGAGCAGTTCTACCTCGTGTGGCCGCTCCTCGTGGTGCTCGGCGCCGTCGTCGCCGCACGACGGGGAGCCGGCACGCGCCGCACGACGGCGCTCCTGCTCACCGCGGCCACCCTCGCGTCGTTCGTGTACTCGCTGTGGCTCACGTCCACGAACCCCGCCCCCGCGTACTTCGCGACGACCACCCGCGCCTGGCAGTTCGGCGCCGGGGCGCTGCTCGCCCTCTGGCTCACCCGGCCGGCCCGACGCCCGACGCCCGACGGACTCCGGACGGCGCTGAGCTGGACGGGCCTGGCGGCGCTTGCCGCCTGCGCCCTCGTCTACGACGACGCGACGCCCTTCCCCGGCACGGCTGCGCTCGTGCCGGTGCTCGGCACGGTCGCCGTGATCGCCGCCGGCGCCCCGTCCGGGCGCCTCGCCCCGACGCCGCTGTACACCTGGCGGCCCGTGCAGCAGACCGGCGAGATCTCCTACGCGCTGTACCTGTGGCACTGGCCGGCGATCGTCCTCGCCCCGTTCGCGCTGGGACACGAGGCGGGGCTGCTCGAGCGGGTGGTCCTGCTGGCCGGCGTCGTGCTGTTGGCGGTCCTCACCAAGCGCTGGGTCGAGGACCCGGCGCGCTTCTCGCAGCGCTGGGGAATGCACCGCACGCGCCGCACCCTGGTCGCCACCGCGGCGGCCACCGCGGCGCTGTCCCTCGTCGCGGGGACCGGGTTCGCCGTGACCAACCACCGCGCCACCGAGCAGCAGGAGCTGGCCGCCCGCCTCGTCGCCGACCCGCCCGAGTGCTTCGGCGCCGAGTCGATGGATCCCGACGGCGCGTGCGACAACCCTGCGCTCGACGACGTCCTCGTCCCCGCCCCGGAGGCCGTCTCGCACGACAAGGCCGGGCCGGAGAAGTGCTTCGTCGGGATCCAGGACTCCGACCTGGTGGACTGCTCGTGGGGACCGGTCGACGACGCCGACGTCCCGCACGTCGCCCTCGTCGGGGACTCCCACGCCCGTGCCCTGATGCCGGCCTTCCAGGAGCTCGTCCAGCAAGGGCGGATCAGTCTGTCCGTCCAGTTCAAGTCGTCCTGCCCGTGGACCGACGGCCCCGTCGACGCGTCCGGAGACCGGGCCCGCACCTGCGAGGCGTGGAAGGACGAGCTCGAGCCCTGGCTCGAGAAGCAGGCGCCGAAGACCGACGTCCTCGTCACGACCGGGTACCTGAAGTACCTCTCCGGCGACGACGAGCAGCAGGCGGCCGACATCGCCGACGCGTGGCGTCCCGTCGCCGACCGGGGCGTGCCGATCGTGGCGCTGTCGGACAACCCGCGGCACGACGAGGAACCGTCCCTCTGCCTGGACCGGACCCGCAGCACCAGCCCCGACCGGTGCAGCGTGTCGACGGAGCAGGCCTTCCCCGACGACCAGGTGTACGAGCAGGCCGCCCGGGAGGTCCCCGAGGCCTCGTACGTCGACCTCACCGACCTGTTCTGCCGGGACGGCGAGTGCCCGGCCGTCATCGGCGGCGTCAACGTGTACCGCGACAAGCACCACCTGACGACGACCTACACGCGCACCATGACGCCGTACATCGTCGACGGCCTCCGCGAGGCCGGCGTCCCCGTCTGACCCACCCCCGCCCGCCGAACATGGAGTTGCGCACCTTCTCAGCGCCCAGAAGGTGCGCAACTGCATGTTCGGCGGACTGTCCACAGGGCGTCCGACGGCGGGTCCCGCAAGTTGCTGAGATGGCACGGTGCGCGTTCCCGCCGAGCTCCCCACCTCGCTCCTCGCCCTCGCCGCGGTCCAGGAGGGCCTGCTGAGCGCTCAGCAGTGCGAACGGCACGACGTCGGTCGATCACGTCGTGCCGGGTGGCTGCGCGCGGGGCGGTGGCGGGCGGTGGCTCGGGGCGTGGTCGACACCATCGCGCTGCCACCCGAGCGTCGTACCGTCCACGACGTGCCGCGCACGCCGGTCCCACCGTGGGTGCTGACCGACGTCGACGCCGCGGCTCGTCGGTCCAGCAGGGCGACCGCCGCCGTGCACCGGGACCGTTCCGACGGCGACCTTCTCTTCGATCACCTCCGACGACGATCGGCCTGGGTCGGCCTCTTGGCCTTCGGCCCCGAGGCGATCGCCGTCGGGGCGTGCGCCCTCGCGCTCCTCGGGGTCGAGGGACTGCCCCCGTCGATCCGCCCGGAGGTCGCGCTTCCGGCAGCGTCGAACCGACCGGACCGCGCGGGGATCCGGTTGCGGCAGTTCGACGACGGCATGACGACGGTGGCCGTCAGCGACCGGCGCACCGGGCCCTGGCAGCTCGCCGCGCCGGAGTGGGCGATCGCCCAGGCCGTCCCTGAGCTCTCGATGGAGCACGGTCTCGCGGTGCTGGACTCCGCGCTGCGCCTCGAGGTCGTCGACCGGGCCGGCGTGGCTCGCGCGCACGACCACGCCCGGGGCCGCCGGGGCATCGCTCGGCGACACGAGCTGTGGGACCGGGCCGATCCGGACGCTGCGTCCTGGATCGAGTCGGCAGCACGGTGGCAATGCATCGAGGAGGGCGTGCCACCCGACATCCTCCAGCTGCCGGTCTCGGGTCGCTCCGGCCGAGTCGTCGGAGTCGGCGACATGGCCTGGCGGCTCGACGGCGGGAAGTGGCTCGTCGCCGAGCTGGACGGCTTCGAGTGGCACGAGGGCGACGTCCGTTCCGAGCGTCGGGACCGCGACCGCGACAACGACTTCGCCGCGGCGCCGGGGATCCAGCTGCTCCGTTTCGACGCCCGGCACGTCCGTGAACGCACGGTCGGTCGCCGGGTACGCGATTTCCTCGCCCACACCGCGCCGAACATGCAGTTGCGCACGTTCTGAGCGTTCAGAGCGTGCGCAACTGCATGTTCGGCGTCAGGGGGTGAGCTTGTTGTCCACCATGGACAGCGCGGAGCCGATGGCCATGTGCATGTCGAGGTACTGGTACGTGCCCAGCCGGCCACCGAAGTGCACGTCCGC